>JALSQP010000141.1 GCA_026985375.1 Desulfurococcales archaeon
AGGCTCAATAGAGCGTTGGACGAGTATATCATAACAGGTATTCAGACAAATATCCCACTGATCAAGAGTATTATCAAGCACCCTGTTTTTCTTAAAGCATTACATACGACAAATTTCCTCGACACGCATATGGACGATATAATAATGGGTATCAAGAAACGCGAGATCCTACATGTAGCTATACTTGTCGCATCTGCCTATAAGGGAAGCGCGAAGCTCAGATCTAGGATAGTTAGCTCGAGCAGGTATGCGCCCTACACTAATGGTCTAGAGCCCGCCCGCCTAGAATCCCTTAAGAGGAGGGCCTGGATATACTGGGCCCTCCTTCGCACCCGTGTCAGGAAGAGATCTGCGGGCAAATCCAGGCGCAGAAAGTGATCATACGTATATTCATGAATCAAATATATACTTTTATATATGGAGCACTATGGTCATTATACATCGTTACACTACTTTTATAAATAGTTCACCCGATATAACCATCCTAGAAACCCCGCATAGAAGGGGTGTGGTTTAGAATGGCAAACATTCCAAAGGAAAAGAGATTCTGTATATGGCTTGAAGAGCTCACCAAAGACGACGTCCCTCTAGTGGGCGGTAAGAACGCAAATCTAGGAGAAATGCTGCGCAACGGCATACCTGTCGCTCCAGGATTCGCAGTAACCGCTTATGCATTCAAATACTTCCTACAGAGAACAGGGCTAGGCCCAACAATATATAGTATGCTGAAAGACCTAGACGTAAACGACTATAAGAAGCTTGAAGAGACAACAGCTAAGATTAGGAAAATGATCATGGATCAGCCAATGCCTCCCGAGGTAGAAAAGGAGATTAGAGAATACTATAGAGAGCTAGCAAAGAGAGTAGGATTAACGACGGAAACACTACGCGTAGCTGTACGAAGCAGTGCAACAGCTGAGGACATGCCTGAGGCAAGCTTCGCCGGCCAGCAGGACACCTACCTGAACGTGGTGGGAGAAGACAATGTCGTCAGGATGGTTAAGAGTTGCTGGGCAAGCCTGTTCACAGCACGTGCGGTCGCCTATCGTGTAGCTCACGGAATACCTCATGAGAAGAGTCTTATGAGTGTAACAGTAGAAAAAATGGTTAACAGCAGGACAGCGGGCGTAATGTTCACTCTACATCCAGCAACAGGCGAGGAGGACGTAGTAGTAATTGAGGGTAGCTGGGGGCTAGGCGAAGCGGTAGTGGCTGGTAAGGTCACCCCGGATGAATGGGTTGTAGATAAGGAGACACTCGAAATAAAGGAGGAGAAGATACATCATAAGACACTAGCTATTGTCTGGGATCCGAAGAGAAAGACAAACATCGAAGTACATTGGGACGAGGAGAAGAAGGCTTGGGTATACGAAGGCGAGGTAGTAGAGCTAGACATCGTCAAGAGATTCGATCCTGATAAGCCGAGCCTAACCAAGGAGGAGGTAAAGAGGCTTGCCGAGCTTGCCATCAAGATACAGAAGCACTATGGCAGACACATGGACATCGAATGGGCGGTAGACAATGATCTACCGTTCCCGCAGAACGTCTTCATAACACAGGCAAGGCCAGAGACCTTCTGGAGCAGGAAGAAGGAGAAGGAAGGCAAGGAGAAGAAGGCGGAGATAAAGGGCAAGAACATCGTCAGCCTAAGTGAGGCAAAGATCCTGGTGAGAGGCCTACCAGCCAGCCCAGGTATCGGCGCTGGCGTAGCAAAAGTGATCTTCGACCCACACAGTAAGGAGGCAGAAGAGTTCAAGGAGGGAGAGATCCTAGTAACAAAGATGACCGATCCTGACTGGGTACCGCTAATGAAGAAAGCAGCGGCAATCGTCACCGACGAGGGTGGAATGACAAGCCACGCAGCAATTGTCAGCCGTGAGCTAGGTGTACCTGCAGTAGTAGGTACTGGAAAGGCGACCGAAGTAATCAAGAGTGGAATGGAGGTAACCGTTGATGGCAGTAAGGGCGTAGTCTACGAGGGCATCGTGAAGGAGCTTGTGAAGCCTGAGGAGAAGGCAGAGGGAGGCGTAGCAGCTGTAGGGATAAGCCCAGAGCAGCTACTACCACTATACCCGGTAACAGCAACCAAGATCTACATGAACCTGGGCGAGCCAGACGCTATTGAGAGATATAAGGATCTACCATTCGACGGTATCGGCCTGATGAGGATTGAGTTTATTATCAGTGACTGGGTACAGTATCACCCACTACACCTGATCGAGATAGGTAAGGCAGACCTATTTGTGGACAAGTTAGCAGAGGGAATCGCAAAGGTTGCACAGGCCATCTATCCGAGACCAGTAGTGGTAAGATTTAGTGACTTCAAGACCAATGAGTACCGCGGACTAAAGGGTGGCGAGAAGTATGAGCCCGACGAGAGGAACCCGATGATCGGGTGGCGCGGTGTCAGCAGATACATCCACCCGAAGTACGAGCCAGCATTCAGGCTAGAGGTACGCGCTATTAGGAAAGTACGTGAAGAATACGGACTCAAGAACGTATGGGTGATGTTCCCATTCGTAAGGACGACCTGGGAGCTAGAGAGAGCCCTCAAGATAATGGAGGAGGAAGGCCTAAAGAGGAGCAAGGACTTCAAGGTCTGGGCAATGGCTGAGGTACCAAGCATCGTGTTCCTAGCAGACAAGTTCGCGGAGTACGTTGATGGATTCAGCATTGGAAGCAATGACCTGACCCAGCTAGTACTGGCAACTGACCGTGACAGCCAGATTCTAGCCGATATGGGCTACTTCGACGAGCGCGACCCTGCAGTACTAGCAGCCATCAAGATGCTGATCGAGAAGGCACACAGCAAGGGTGCAACAGTCAGCATCTGTGGACAGGCACCCAGCGTCTACCCAGAGATTGTGGAGTTCCTGGTAGAGGCTGGAATCGACAGCATCAGCGTCAACCCCGATGCAGTAATCAGCACGAGGAGACTAGTAGCAAGCATCGAACGCAAAGTAATGATGAAGAGGCTCAACAAACTCCTAGAGAAGCTCCAGAGCGTGGATCTGCTTTAACGCTGGCCAGGGGAAACATTATTTCTTTTCCCAAAACACGGTTTTTTACTTAATCTCTTTCTACTGCTTCTCTACACAATATAATCTAGGGAGAGGAATTTGTCGACCATCCCGGAACAAGCATTAACTAGGAGCCTAATGGGATTTGCACTAGTTACTGTTGGATTTATTGTATTATTCTTCGGGATAATATTGATCATGATGGGGGTGGCTACGCCGGCACAGCCACAGACCAATCAGACAGGCACAGTCATAGTAATATTCCCATTTCTCGTTATCAAGACAGGCTATGTTGGTCCGTTATGGATAATGGTGTTAATGATATCGTTTATCCTTCTCTTCTTCCTGATTGTTTATATGGTTACTAGATACATGTTCCGTGGAGCCCACTATTAACCCACCAAACCGTTGGATTTTAAATATCGAATCACCATCACATAGTAATAGCGTATACAATTCTTATCTTGAGGTGCGGGATCATGGTCAAAAAAGTGGTTATACTAGGCGCAGCAGGCAGAGATTTCCACAACTTCAACGTGGTCTACAGAGATAATCCTGAGTACAAAGTAGTAGCATTTCTACAGACTCAGATACCCGGCATTGCGGGTCGACGATATCCGCCCAGCCTAGCCGGGCGATTATATCCTGACGGGATACCTATACTCAGCATGAACTATCTCGAGGAAATAATCAAGAAGTACCACGTAGATGAGGCCGTCCTAAGCTACAGCGACTTAACCTATGAAGAGCTAGGGCGCGTCATGAGCAGAGTTCTTGGTGCTGGGGCTAGCTTCAAGATACTAGGCCCTAAGGAGACCATGATCGAGAGTAGCAGGCCCGTCATAGCCGTATGTGGCGTAAAGACAGGGGCTGGTAAGAGTAGCGTCTCCAAGGAGGTCGCTAAGATACTCGTCGGAAGAGGATACAAGGTAGGAATAGTGAGGCACCCGATGCCTTATGGAAACCTAGAAGAAATGGCCGTACAGGAGTTCAAGACCATGGAGGATCTTGACAAGTACAAGGCGACTATCGAGGAGCGCGAAGAATATGAGCACTACATAAGGATGGGGTTACCCGTGTATGCAGGCGTAGACTACGGCAGATTATTGGCTCTCCTCGAGCAGGAGAACGATATCATTCTATGGGATGGGGGCAACAACGACTGGCCCTTCTACAGGCCAGATTACATGATACTTGTAGCCGACGCGATGAGGCCCGGCATAGAGGTTAGAAGCTTCCCAGGTGAAGTAAACCTCAGACTAGCCGATGTCATCATAATCAACAAGGTAGACCAGGCAAAGCCTGGCGCGGTCGAGGAGATCAAGAAGAACGTGAAGGAGGCTAATCCAAAGGCGGAGATAAGCTTAGCTGTGAGCGAGGTAACTGTTGACAAGCCCGAGCTCATCGAGGGCAAGAAAGTACTCGTGATCGAGGACTCGCCCACCGTAACCCATGGGGGAGCACCCTATGCAGCTGGATACGTGGCAGCCAAGAAGTACGGTGCAGAACCAGTAGATCCCAGACCATACGCTACACCGTTCTTCAAGAAGATCTATGAGGAATACAAGCACATGGGCCCAGTCCTCCCCAGCACTGGGTATACTCCGGAGCAACTGAAAGAACTAGAACAAACTATAAACAACGTGCCGGCAGATGCAGTTATCCTTGGAACTCCGAGCGATATCACCAGGCTCATAAAGATCAATAAGCCAGTAGTACGCGTAGAGTTTAGGATAAAGATAATAGAGGGTCCGACCCTCGAGGACATGATAAATGAGTTCCTTAAGAGAGCAGAGATAAAGACGGGCTAAGGATTGTCTGTAAAGAAAAAATATTTTTATTAAACTATTCTTGCCTGTATGCTAATCATTTTTTCTTCACGATGAATATCGCGGCTATTATTGCTCCTATAATTATGGCGGCGCTAATCGCTAGTATTTCTGTCTGTGAGCCCTGCCGTGTGGTGGTTTGCTGTATTGTAGTTGTTGTGGGGGTTGCTGGCTGGCCTATAGTGGTTGTTGATGGTGCCTGACTCGTAGTGGTCGTAGTTGTTGTGGCGAACATAGTTGTCGTTGTGGTTGTCGCCGTAGTAGTTGTTGTTTGTAACTTGTATAGTTTTAGCTCGGCTACATTATCCACAGGTTTTCCTAATACAGCGTTGTTTGCTCCTCCGGGCGGAGTGGCGTAGGCGTACCAGTTGGTAGCATTACTTGTTATCTTTACATCATATCCGTTTATCTCGTAGTTGACTATGATGGTCGCATTAGGAGGCACTATGAGGGAGGCGTATACATCCCAGCCGCTGACGTTAACGTGTAGCCTGACAGGTATCCATGCAGGCTTCTTGAATATGTCCAGTTTAGTGTTGACTATCTTGTATGCAGTAGCGTTTATCTTGATGATCTTTAGGGCACCGCTCCCGTCTCCAGCTAGTATGGGTTCGTAAGTGAATGTCTGGTTGGGATATAGTATCAGCACGATGTAGTGGTTTCTCTCGAGAACTATAGTGGCGTTGTCGGGCGGTGTCTTGGGGTAGTCGTAGAGCGGTGCTCCAGCACCTCCAGTTATTATCCATGTTATCCTGTTCTTAACCTCCGATGCATAGCCGTGCCAGTGGCCCTGCAATACTAGTTTTACGTGGTCGTGCTGTGCGATCTTGTTAAGTAAGTAATTGGCTCTCTCAGGGTCGAGGTTGTGCTCCACCCTAGGATATATTGGCCTGTGGAAAACCAGTATGAGTGAGCGGTTGCCCAAATTATTCCAGATAGTGTTTACTTGGGCTTTCCACTGCATCGAAAGCCTGCACTCGCTGTTGAGAACATATACTCTCCATCCCGGGATATCATCTATGTAGTAGTGATCAGGCGCTATTACCCGTGTCCAGTACTTTTCTTGATGCGCGTCGAGGTCATGGTTACCGAGGGCTAGCCATACGTTCTGCAGTCCTCTCAATGCATTGTACAGGACGTTTATCTGCTCCTGAGTACCCATACCCGTATGGTCTCCCGTCCCGATCACTGCTACGGGATAGATCTCTTTTGTCTCGTCTACGACCATGTAGAATATCGGGGGTAATTGGATGCTGTTGACATTGGTTGGACGGTTATCTCCTATTACCACTACAGGGTACCATGGCAGATTGTCGGGTATGATGGTTCTGGATTCTTCGTAGAGGCTATGGGCTGGTTGTTGTGCATAGGCTGTTCCGAGCGATAAGATGAGGCTGGCAAAAAGGATCAGGGATAACAAGTCGAGGGGTTTGCGGCTCATAATTTACACCTACCATTGATAACCGTCTTGTCTGGTTATCAGTTTTCTTTATATAAAAGATGTAATTAGCGTTATGGATAGATCAGGTTAGTACTACAATATATAAGGTCTTAACACTATTTTTCGAATAGGAGAGAATGATCCGCGGAGGAATAATATATGTCGATTACACTGGGTCCAGCCGGCGAAGAAGTCTATGTACCTGATACGAGCGCGTTGATAGAAGGTGCTGTGTCCAGGCTTGTCAAAGAGGGTAGGATAAGGGGTAGAATAATTATTCATAGAGCTAGTCTGGCCGAGCTAGAGCACCAAGCCAATAAGGGGAGGGCCACTGGTTATGCGGGGCTCGAGGAGATAAGGAGGCTCCGCAAACTTTCTGAGCAGGGTATCGTAATGGTTGAGATCGGTGGCGAGAAACCCCGTACCACAGACATCAAGGTTCTAGGGAGCGAGGCCATAGATGGCCTTATACGAGACTATGCCTACCAGATAGGCGCCACACTCATAACTGGTGATCGGGTACAGGCTCTAGTAGCTGAGGCTATGGGGCTTAACGTCATATATATCAGGCCGGAGGAGAAGCGTATATTTATACTCGATAAGTTCTTCGATGAAACTACGATGAGTGTTCACCTCAAGGAGGGTATAATACCTATAGCTAAGAAGGGTA
>JALSQP010000142.1 GCA_026985375.1 Desulfurococcales archaeon
AGCACAGCTGTTCCCTTAACACGTCCTTTCTTAAGGTCTTGTAGAGCTTTATTGGCTTCCTTGAGGTCATAAACTGTTATGTCTGGCATGATCCTGTGCTTCTCGGCTAGTTCGAGGAATTCATGCACATCCCTACGTGTTACATTAGCTGTTGTCTTTACCTCTCTCTCGAGCCAGAGAAGACTATAGTCTAGCTTCTCTATGGGCGTCATATAGATTTCTCCGAGGACAACTCTTCCACCTTTGTCGAGCTTCTTTAGTGCCTCGATGAAAACCCATGATACAGGTGCAAACACTATTGCTGCATCCAGTTTTTTCGGTGGTTCCTCCTTAGTGTCTCCAGCCCAGTCGGCTCCTAGCTTTAACGCGTACTCGATTTTCCATGAAGAATGCGTGAATACGTAGACTTCAAGCCCGAGGGCTTTGGCGGCCTTTAACATTAGGTTTGCTGATGCCCCGAATCCGAATAGTCCTAGGACTCCTTCACGTCTATCAATGAGGCCCGTTAGACGCAGAGCCCTATAGCCTACTGCTCCGGCGCAGAGAAGTGGTGCCGCGTGTAGGTCATCGTGGGTCCTAGGCATTGGGTGGACGAATTCGGCTGGCGCCACCACATATTCGGCATATCCCCCATCAACGCTGTAACCTGTAAATAGTGCGTTATCGCAGAGGTTCTCTAAGCCTCTTCTACAGTATTTGCATTTACCGCAGGACCAGTAGAGCCAGGGGATACCTACTCGTTCCCTCCTCGTTAATTCATCCACATTATCACCTACTTCTTCAATAACTCCAACTATCTGGTGTCCGGGTATCAGTGGTAACTTTATAGCTGGAAGTTCGCCCTCGATAATATGGAGATCAGTCCTGCATACTCCGCAGGTTTTTATCCTTATCAGTACCTCTCCTTCCTTAGGACTAGGGGTGTCCACATCCATGAGCTTCAAGGGGTTTGTTTCAATAGGGGCTTGTTTCTCCAAGACCATAGCTTTCATAATACTCGTCCTCCTATAACCTGTATTATGATTAAACGGGATTTCCGGGATGATTAATTGTGTTTAAGCCATATTATATCGTACCAACAAGTATGATAGACCCGATATATCTTTTGGAGCAAGCGGCGTGTATTCTGCTCATAATACTGATAGGCCTACTCGCATTACTGGATCTAAACAAGAAGGGTAAAACAATAATAACAGCTGTATCAGTAGCGATCATAGTGGTCCACTACATTATTCTGTACAAGGTAACATTATTCGAAAAAATCACAATACTCCCCTTAATATTCTTAGAGCAGAGCAGCCATGGAGAAGCCTTCGCGATAGATTACGGTCAACTACTCATACTAACAAATATAGTTCTATGGAGAAAAGAAATCATTACAAGACTGCATAAAGGATGATGGGTAACCTATAAAAACTCCTCTCGATAATCCATTATGTCTGGATGCCGCCGTAGTATAGCCCGGCCAAGTATGCGGGCCTCTCGAGCCCGTGACGCCTGTCGGGACATGGGCCCTGGGCGCGGGAAACCCGGGTTCAAATCCCGGCGGCGGCACCTATACACAAAAAGTTAATTATACATCCTTACCTTATCTAGTAGGTTGTATATTAGAACTTCTTGTATTATCTTCGATTAATATTCTTCTTGTTTTCAGTGCGTGAACATTATGGCTGCTAAGCTATGTATATCCGTGATGATTATCATATAAATAAACATTCAAGTCCCTATGAGCCAGCCATTAGTATGTTCCAGAGAAGATTTACCTCAGGATACCGGAAAATCCTAGTATAAACAAGCCGATAAATTTAAACGCATCATGATAATAGTATGCTGTTAAGATGCTCATAACCAAGCCAAACAATACTTCCAAGAACATACCAGTCGATATTCTTAGCAAATTTATGTAAATTTCTTGTTATTGCATAGGGGTTTTTATCATTTCAACCTTTTAAGAATAATTCTTACGGAAATCCCTGCTAAATTTATAGTACCTATCTACATGGGGATATGATGCGATACAGTATAGAGATTCAGGGATATGGTATCATAGGTGTAAATGGCAATAGTGAGATCGTTAGTCCTGTTGACGCTGTTATAGCTCTGCTAATTCTCGAAGCATGTGTAGATAACGGCATATGTTGGTATATAGGTAATAAGTCATATGAATGTGATTTCAATGTTATTGACTTCATCGAGGAAGCCCGGAAAAAAGCATTACTTGCTGTCGGTAAACACTTGGTTTCAAAATATATGTATAGAAGGGTATTGAGTGTTGAAAAAACATAGTGTTACTGAGATAGACCTGCGGCTCTCTTCAGGAACCCTCTGACCATTTCGACAACTTCCTTTGACACCCTGCCTTTCTCATAGCATAGCCACCAGTCAAGGCACTCATAAGTTTTTAGCCTTTCTTCTGCTTCTTTGACGGTGCTTGCCGGGGGCACTATCACAGCATCACCTATGATCTCGTTGTTCGGCCAGTTCGCGGGGAGTGCTCTCCCGTACTCATCAGTGATCTGCAATCCCCTCACGATTCGCAGTATTTCGTCTATGAGTCTGCCGAGATTTAGCGGATAATAGAGTATCGTCCTGATTATGCCTTTATCGTCGACAACAAATACAGCACGTACTGTTACTACGGATGACTCGGCATGTATCATTCCAAGCTTCTTAGCAACATTACCCTGTGGATCAGCTATTATCGGGAAAGTGATCTCTACGCCAAGCTTCTCCTTAATCCACTCAACCCATTTTATGTGACTATACGTATTATCGACACTGAGCCCTATAAGCTCGGTATTGAGCTTCTTGAAGTCCTCGTACCGCTTGGCGAATGCAACGAACTCAGTTGTACATACTGGTGTGAAATCCGCTGGATGGCTAAATAATACGAACCATTTCCCGCTATAGTCATCTGGGAGCTTTATGGTCCCATGTGTTGTGTGTACCGTTATTTCGGGGAATTTTTCACCTATTAGAGGTATTTGTCCAGGCATGTTAACCACCTTTTTCTAATAGTTAGTATTATTATTAGATACTTAAAAAGATAGTGTTAGAAATTCTAAGAAATTATTAAGATTTATCTAACCTCGGAGGCGTAACGCCTCTTTGCCCCTGGTACTTGCCTGAATAAGGACTATAGACAGGGCTACTCGTCCTTAGAAACACAACATGTAGGAATCGCTGACCAGGATAAACTCTTATCGGACGCTTAGCCCCTACTATTTCAATAGTCACCTGGCCTTTGAAGCCAGCATCAATTACCGTAGGCGGTATATAGAGGCCGAGCCTAGCGAACGTACTTCTCAGATTAACCAGCCCAACGAGATCAATAGGTACTTCTACGTACTCCAGTGTTGTAGCAAGAATCCTATCGCCGGGCATGATAACGTAGCCTCTATCAGAATCAGCTTCTTCGCAGACAAGATATTTTTCGGGAGCGTCTGAACGTGAATCGATTACTTCCTTGCCGGCCGTATATCTGCAGAACTCTTTACCGAACCTTAGATCTATACCGTTCTCCCTAATAGTATCAGGGTATAGGGGCTCTATTTTCAACAGTTTCTTCTCAATATATAATCGGATATCCCAATCGCTCAATATCATGTGTTATCACCATAGATTTTCATATGCCGGGAGAAATCTTCTGTTGATCTCTCCCTATAAAGACCATGGATCCCGTGAACCATATATTATGCACTTGTTTATCCCTTCTCTTTCCACCTTCTCAGGGCAACGCTCTATGGAGGGAATGCATTCGTCACTAAGGTACTTCTTTAACGGACATAATTCTTTCCTTGCTCTCTGGTCATGATATACGCATCTAGGGCCAGCATACATGAATATTTCTTGATGCACCTTGTTCAGAACACGCCACATAGACCAAGCAATGTATCTTATTTCCCACTGTGCCCTACTACACATGCGTAGCGGAAGAAATGATTCAATGAGCTCTCGCGCATTCATTGTCATAATAATCCGCGTCTTGATAGATTGTGGCAAAACATATCGGGCATCTTCGTATGATACGCCCTGGGCTAGTAGCTCATAATAAGTTGATACAGCGTTAAGCAGATTTTTCAGAAAATATGTGTCTTGCCTGGATATGATCTTTGGAGGAATGATGAAAGCCTTCGAAGCTATATCAAGTAATTTGTTCCAATCATTCGTACTATCCATAAAACTCCGTAGGACAATACTGTATTGATGAAATTTTTCCCGTGATCTGTCACGGTTAGGGGATGGAGATATAGACTCAGCTATAGCACTGATCATTTGCCTCAAGTATTTATCACTATATCTTTGGCTCAACTGGGTATATGAAGCGATCCTGTGTCTGACGATCTGGTGGCTTGTTACACGACTACAAGTTATTTCGAATATATAGATACTATGTTCAAGCGGAGAGCCATGGCCGTGCAGAATTAATTCTTGGATCCATTTCCTAATCTCTTCTTCTGTGATTTTCTGTTTTATTGTAGCAACCGGTTTGTGAGAAATGGTTAGCTTCGATGCCACGGCAATTATCTTTGGCGCCTCTGGAAGATATGACACTAGTCTGACACAGGGCTTATACTCATCACTCATAAAGTAACATGCCTCTTAATAATAACTTGTAGATTTGTAACACTCTTCACATATTCAGCCACATACTCTAATTCTCGCCATTCAGGATCACAGAATTCGTTGCACCAGTCCTTATTTCTAGGGTCTGTAATCGGATGGCCTAGGAGTGGCTGAACAATTACATAGGTTCCTCTATGATCTTTGATTCTCGATAATGCCTTCGATAAATCCTCTAAGTACTCATCCATTCTAACCAATTTTCTTGGAACAGGTATACGTAGTTCTAGAGGAATATCGTATCTCTTAACTAGCTCGAGGCCTTCGAGGAATAATTCCCATAGTTTATCCGAGGTATTCTCATCATATCCGTAGAGTATTCTATGGGGTGCCTTTAGATCGGTTGCTATGTGATCAACTAGGTGTTTCTCTAGGAGTTTTTTGAGAGGGTTCAGGAGAGTCAAATTAGTGTTTATACTAATCTTTACATGCAGTTCTCTGATTCTTTCTAGAAAATACTCTAATGTCTTGTACTGTGCTATTGGCTCGCCACCAGTTATGTGTAAGTAGTCGATAAGGGTCTTTGTGGTGTCTACGCGTTTTACTATTTCGTCCATGTCAAGGGGACGGCAGTATAGTGGATCATTTGTGGCTAGGTGCCAGTTATGACAGAAGGGGCATTTTAGGTTGCATCCACATAGCCATAACGTGAACGTGACGCTCTTATAGACATCCACCATGCTTATGGATTTCCATCCAGAACCGTATAGATATGCGGGTTTATTGTTTTCCGATAGTTGTAGTGATTTTGAAATGGTTTTCAAGCCTATATTACCTTTACAATAATTATCTCCATTACCGATATTTAAAAATGAGTTAAGGGAAAACATGTTTGCTACATATAGTGTTTCCTTGTCCAGAATTCCCTCCTACGATACGGGTTCCAGTTCTTGAGTGGTCTGTAGTATCCTATTATCCTGCTCCATATCTCTACTCCTTCATATCCGCATGCAGGGCATCTCCTGTAGAGGCCAGTGAATGTCTTGCTACATCTTGGACAATGTGTTATTGCCGGTGTGTAACTCCAGTATATTAAATCTGTGTCAATAAGTCTCTTGGTGAGCCTGGCTAATGCCTCTGGGTCAGGCTCTTCTCCTAGGAATATATGCATCATTACTCCACCAGTGAAGTGCTTCTGCACCATAGACTCGATCTCAATCCTATCAGCTAGCTCTAGTTCTCCATAGTAGGGAGCGATACTGGTACTGTAGATCGGATTCTCGGGATCGCTCAGATAATCGATTACTTCCGGGAATCTCTCTACATCCTTAATAGCTAGTTTAGCCGCAGCGCTCTCACCAGGCACCTCTTCGACATTCCACGGGATACCTGACTCGCTCATCCATTCTCTAGCTTTCATCACAGCATATTCAACCATCTTCTTCATCAGCTCGGTTGCGCGTAGCCAGTCCTTCTTACTTCCCTCCCACCATAGCCTTGGCTCTCTCATAAGGATCGCAGCTGCCTCGGGCAGTCCAAGTATACCTATCGTATTAAAATGGCTGCTCGGGAACTCCGTAAGATATTCTTTGATCATCATGTACATTCCTGGATACTTAGTCATCAATGCAATATATCTTCTTCTAAACCAGTCTTCGCTCTTCTTGACGAGTTCTAGTACCCTATCATATATTTCCCAGAACCTTGTATCATTGCCGTCTGACTCTAATGCTATGCGTGGTAGATTTATTGTTGTCACGTTAACACTCCCAGTCACATCCGGCATCGCCCAGAGTCCGCCGAACCTTTGTTTCTCGATCATCCTGAGACTTTCTTCGTGTAGCTCTTCCAGATCCTTCTTAATGCTGAAATTAAGACCTACTCCTTTCGGCCTACCATTATAAGCGTAGAGTAACTCGTTACGATCGATGTTTATTCTGCAGCACATGGCGAAGCTTGCATCGGGATCCACTATACGAGTGTTTAGCCAGTAGAAGCTTCCTCTACGCGCAGCTGTTTTGAATATTGCCTCGTAAACTTCTGGTTCTTCCCATATCATCGGCGCTGTTGCCATTAGGGTCGGTATCGGGAAGGTGAATGGCTGGCTGAAAGTATCACCCTCGTAGAGTATCTCAGTGAGAGCTAGTAAGAATGTTTTAGCTTCTTCATAATATTCCCCTAGTGGATCAACTTCTTTACCATCATAGATGGCATAGTCTCCTTCAAGCATTTTCTTGGGCGCATCAAGCGTTACTGTGAAGTTCGTGAACGGCGTCTGCATACCTACACGTGTCGGATAGTTTAGATTAAAGATCAGTCTCTGTATGTTCTGTTTAACAGTGCGATATTCTA
>JALSQP010000143.1 GCA_026985375.1 Desulfurococcales archaeon
CTAGAAAAGTAGCCGAACTCACCGGGGCAAGACTTATAGAAGTAAGGGGGAATACTTTCATACTCGCATTAAAAGGAAAAAGTATAGGTAAAAATAAAAACAATGAAACCACATTGGAAAATCCAAATTAGAAGAGGGGAAAGACAATGGTAACAGCACTCGAAGTACCAGCTGACAAACTTATTGAGCGACTAGCATTATATCTAAAGAATAATGTACCGCAGGTAAAGCCGCCGGAGTGGGCATACTTTGTCAAAACAGGTGCCTATAAGGAGAAGCCTCCGAGCGATCCCGACTGGTGGTACTATAGAGTAGCCAGCATACTGAGGAAACTATACAAGTCCTCTGAGCCCATCGGCATAGAGACTTTTAGGACAATATATGGTGGTAGAAAGAACTATGGTTCCGCCCCAGAGCACTTCGTAAAGGGCAGTGGCAGTATTGTGAGAAAAATACTGCAGCAGCTGGAGCAGGCCCGCCTAGTAAGGAAAGTTAGAGGAAAAGGAAGAATACTCACACCACAAGGAAGAGCCCTCCTAGACAGGCTTGCCTTCGAGATAATGATTGAGCTCGTAAAGGAACAGCCAGAACTAGCGAAGTACCTGCCAGTCAATATACGTAATAAGGTCCTTAGAAAGTAATATTTTAACGGTGTTAAGAATGGCTGAAGGATATGATGCTGATCTCGAAGAGCTTAAGCGGAGAAAACTAATAGAACTACAGAAAAAGATGGAGGAGGAGCGACAGCGTAGGCTACAAGTAGAAGCTATGCTCCGCAAAATAATGACTCCTGAAGCTCGTGAAAGACTGGCTAATCTAAGACTCGTCAAACCCGAGCTCGCTTCCCTAGTGGAACAGCAGATAATTGCTTTAGCTCAGGCTGGTAGATTACCTATTCCGGTGACCGATGAGTTATTGAAAACTCTGCTTGCCCAGATATATGAACAGACCCATAGGGAAACACGTATTCGTATTATTAGGAAGTAAGGGTGAACATGTATGGCCCACTATAAGCCACTCGCCCGCAAACTCAGGCTTGCAGCAGCTTACAAGTCCAATGCACCCGTACCTATATGGGTAAGTATAAGGACCCGTCTCAAAGTAAGAAGAGGCATGAGAAGAAGACACTGGAGGAGAAACAAGCTAAAAGTCTAATGATATCACATACGGCTCGGGTGAACCCCTATGAGTGAGGAAGGAAAAATTGTGAAATCAATACATGTAATCCCCTTAAAGCGCGTGTACTGGGGAAGGAGGACAAATAGGGCAGACAGGGCAATCAGGCTAATCAGAAAGTATGTAGCGAGGCACTATAAGGAAGCAGAGAGAATTGTGATATCAAATGAAGTCAACAACTATGTATGGCAGTTCAGCAGAGAAAAACCCCCGAGACGAGTCGTGGTCGAGATAAGATTTGACAAAGAAGAAAAAGTAGCCAAGGTATTGCTTGTCCGCAAACAAAACATAGTTAGCTCGAGGAGCGAGAAGTAATTCTTTTACATATAATTATCCTAGATTATCAAGAACTGGAATTATTTCCTCGTTGTCCTGTTGATAAACTATGTTGTCTCTGTTAGTGGTAGATTACTATAATATCTCCTATATAATATGTCAATATATATTGAAATACAGCTGATGTGGGAGTGAATTATGGAAATATATAAGCTAGGATTAATGGGTAACGCCAATGTCGGCGTATTTATTTATGTTAATGATAAGGTAGCACTAGTACCGCCCAGCATAACTCGTGAAGAGGAAAATACTATCCAGGAAGCATTCAACGTAGAAACAGTTCGAATAACGATTGCAGGGACTTTTCTCCACGGAATACTCGTAGTTGGTAATAACAACGGCATCATACTGCCTAGGAATACTAATTATGAGGAAATTGATGCATTGTCTAAGATCTTGAAAAAATATGGCCTAAACGTATACTTATCTGGCTCCAGATATACTGCTCTGGGGAACATGTTTCTCGTAAACAATAGGATAGGAATAGCGAGCGAGGAGATAGAGGATTCAGAGATTGACAAAATATCTGATACATTAGGGATAGAGATCATAAAGAAGAACATAATGGGGCTACCCATACCGGGAAGCCTAGCCGTGATAAATGATAGTGGGGGAGTGATACATCCAGATGTGAGCGATGATGAGATCAAAGAACTTGAGGAGATACTAAATATAGGTCTTGAAAGAAGCACTGTGAATGCAGGAATACCTTTTATAAAGAGTGGTCTAGTAGCTAATAATTATGGCATTATAGTTGGGGAAATAACCACCGGGCCTGAAATACTACGTATCAAAAGAGGCTTCGAAGGTGCAGAAAGATGAGCGAGGTCAAAATATTCAAGGTAGAGGGCTACATGTTAATAAGCCATGATAGGTATCCAACATGGCAGAAATTCTCTAAAGAAGTTAGAGCGTTAACAAAGGAACAAGCAATTGAGCATGTATACTCGGTACTGGGGAGCAACCATAAGCTTAGGAGAAAGCACATAAAGATCGCAAGTGTCAAAGAGATCAGCTTGGATGAGGTAAAAGACAGAAGAATCGCAACACTCTCCATGATCGAGGGGTTTGAGATATGAGTAAACAACCAAGAGAAGGACGTAGAAAAATATCGTTGACAGAGCTAATGATAAGGGCTAACGAGTTACGTGAATATATTGATATACTGCAGGCCCAAGTACAAGAACTGTCTGCTCAATTAACAGAGCTACAGCTATCTTTAACAACCATAGATGATCTACCGGAAGGCTCAGCTGATTCCTATGTCATGTTGGATAGAATGAATACTGTTTTCTTGCCAGTTAAAATTATTGATGAGTGGCACAAGAAACTTCTAGTAAATATTGGCGGCAATTATTATATTAAAACTGATAAAGAAAATGCTGTGAAACTTCTGAACAAGAGGATAGCCGAGACACGCCGTCTACTAGATGGGCTCCAGAGACAATTGGTGTCAGTACTGACAGAGTATAATTACATACAGCAGATCTTAGCGTCCGCATATGTGCAGGCACAACAAACAGGTAAAGCTCAAGGATAAGAAAAATAGCATCGGTGTATTTCCATTGTTTGGAAAGATAAAGAAAGTATTTTCCAAGTTTATAGAGAAAGCCTCCACGTTCTTGGGAGCAAGGGAAAAACTAGATGTGATTTTAGAAGATTTCAAATTTAGCCTTATTGAAAGCGATGTTGCTTATGAATGTGCTGAATACATAATAAGTTCTCTTCAGGAAGAAATAGATAGAGGCAACATAAGGGATAAGGAGGATCTTGTGGGAAAGCTTAGAGAACTGCTGATTAGCTTATTCAGGGAAGCAGGAAATCTAGATATATTTGAGGAAGCCAGAAAGTATAAACCCTACAAGATAGTCTTTCTCGGGGTTAATGGTGTTGGAAAAACGACAACCATTGCTAAGCTTGCCGTTGCCTATAGAGAGAAGGGATACAAGCCACTAATGGTTGCGGCTGACACGTTCCGTGCTGGTGCACAGGAACAATTAAAATTTCATGGTCAACGAACAGGTATATCTGTGTTCATGGGGAAGTATGGCGCTGATCCCGCAGCTATAACTTTTGATGCTATCAGGTACGCGGAGAACCGTGGATACGATATTGTTTTAATAGATACCGCTGGGCGAATGCATACAGATATAGATTTGGTTAATGAGCTCAAGAAATTGATAAGAGTTTCTAAGCCTCACCGTAAAATACTTGTTGTGGATGCCTTGACTGGTAATGATGCGATTGAACAGGCAAAGTTCTTCGACGAATACATCGGGGTTGATGGTGTTATTGTCACAAAGGTCGATGCGTATGAGCAAGGAGGTGTTCCGCTGAGCATAGTCTATGCAATAAGGAAACCGATCATAATGATAGGTGTTGGCCAGGAATATAAAGATTTAAAGCCTTTCAGTATTGATGAATTTGTAAATAAGATATTACCAAATATATATTAAGAATTTGGAGCGGATCGATAATGGGATTTAGAGAATTAATCGATTCGTGGCGCCACATAATCAGGCTTGCCACAAAGCCCACACGTGAAGAATACATGACTAGTCTAAAAATAAGTCTCCTCGGCCTGACCCTCGTGGGTGCTATAGCCTTTGTCATCAGGCTGATCTTCCTAACGTTCCTATTCCCACAGCTCTACGGAGGATGACATCGTTGGCAACAAGGATTTCACAGTTTTTCGCAGTACGGACGACGGCTGGTCGGGAACTGGATGTGGCTTTGATAGTGGAAAATAGGGCTCACGTGCTTAGGGAAGAGAGAGGAATAGACGTACGATCGATTATTGTTCCCCCCGGGATCAAAGGTTATGTCTTTATAGAAGCACCTAATCTGGGCTCAGTTTACCCGTTAATAACTGATGTTAAGTATGTAAAGCGAGGCCAGCTCGTAAAAGTTAAGCCCGAAGAAATAGAAAGGCTGGTCAAGCCTAAACCAGTTATTGAGATGGTTAATGAGGGAGATATTGTCGAAATTGTGCGTGGCCCGTTCAGGGGTATGAAGGCCCAGGTTGTGAGCGTAGATAGAAATAAGAATATGGTAATGCTTAGTATCTTAGAGGCTGCTTTCAATGTGCCCATAACCGTTCCAGGTGATTATGTCAAGCCCGTGAAGAAAGGTGGTGGGTAAAATGGGTAAAAAAGTAGTAAAGGTAATGGTTGAGGGAGGCAAGGCAAACCCGGGCCCACCGCTAGGCCCAACGCTCTCGCCCCTCAAGGTCAATGTCATGGAAGTAGTAAAAGCGATTAATGAAGCGACGAAACAGTTCGAAGGACTAACGGTTCCAGTTGAGATAATAGTTGATACTGTAACAAAGAAATTTGAGATCAAAGTTGGAATACCGACAACTACAGCTCTTCTCCTTAAAGCTGTTGGTGCAAAGAACCCATCCGGTGATCCGGCGCATCAAAAGATAGGAGACCTGCCTATCGAGAAGATCATAGAGATAGCTCTAATGAAGAAAGAACAATTAACAGCCAAAACACTCAAAGCAGCTGTTAAAACAATATTAGGCTCCGCTAGAAGTATAGGTATCACGGTCAATGGTAAGGATCCGAAAATAGTCCAGAAAGAAATCGATGAGGGCATATATGACGCGGTGCTAGCCAAGTATGAGCCTGAGTGGGAGAAAGAAACAGAGGAAGAAGAGGTGTAACCATAATGCCTCTCCCGTCGAAGGAAAAACTAAGGGAATCAATTGAAAAAGCAATAAAATATAGTACACCGCGCAGGTTTAAACAGAGCGTCGAGCTAATCATCGTGTTAAGAGATATTGATCCCAGGTCTCCTGAGGGTAGAATACGTGAAATAGTTGTTCTGCCCAAGAGGCTAGGCAAGGACAAAATAATATGTGTAGTAGCTGATGGAGCAATGGCCGAAAAAGCGAGAGAATCAGGCGCAACTAAAGTCATAACAAAGCCCGAGCTTGAAGCACTGGATAAGAAGGGAGTAAAGAAGATTGCACAGCAGTGTGACTGGGTTCTCGTAAGAACAGACTTAATGGCTATTGCTGGTAGAAAACTAGGACCAGCACTTGGCCCTAGAGGCAAGATCCCCGTTCCCGTGCCGCCCGCGGCAGATATCTCTGTTCTCATCAAGAGATACAAGTCAGCAGTTCTTCTTAGAAACAAGGATCAGCCGCAGTTAATGACACGAATTGGTACTGAGGACATGAACATAGATGATCTCGTCGAGAACGCACAGACTATATTATCATTACTCGAGACAAAGTTACCTAACGGTGCAAATAATATAGCTAAAATAGTTGTAAAAACAACTATGGGTCCACCAGTGGAAGTGGTAGGGTGAGTGAGCCGTGTCAGCAACAGCAGTGCCTAGAGCTAAGAGGATACCTGAATGGAAGATAAAAGAGGTAGAATATCTAGCATCACTGTTCAAGCAGTACCCTGTATTCCTAATAGCGGATATACAGGGATTCCCTACAAATCATCTACAAAAGCTCAGGAAGAAGCTCGCTAAAGTAGCCGTATTTAGAGTATCTAAGAACAAGCTCATACTTAGAGCTCTAAAGAAAGCTGGGTTAGACGTGTCAAAGTTTGAAAACCTACTGACGGGCCAGAACCTCCTCGTATTCAGTAACCTCAATGCTTTTGAACTAGCCCTACTGTTCGAGAAATACAAGGCCAAGGCCTTCTACAAGCCAGGCGAAGTAGCTGACCAGGAAATAATAGTTCCTGAAGGTAACACCGGATTATCGCCAGGACCAATTCTAAGCACTTTCAGCAAGCTCAAGATACCCGTAAGGATCCAGGGCAACGCGATATGGATAACTAAGGACACAAAGGTCGCTAAGCCAGGCGATGTCATTTCCGAAGAGCTAGCAAGCATACTACAGAGGCTGGGAATAGCGCTCAAGGAAGTAAAGCTCAAGGTAAAGA
This sequence comes from Desulfurococcales archaeon, assembly GCA_026985375.1. Taxonomy (GTDB): domain Archaea; phylum Thermoproteota; class Thermoprotei_A; order Sulfolobales; family Desulfurococcaceae; genus JAADCY01. Next base: position 6,423 of record JALSQP010000143.1, read on the forward strand.
TAGCTTATGATACGGGAGTACTAATACCGGGTGATCAGCTAGTCCTGGACCTCGGAGAATACGAGAACATGTTCGCCAATGCTCACCTAGACGCTCTGAAGCTGGGCTCCGAGATAGCGTGGCCTGTACCAGAGATAATTGAGCTATCAGTAACCAAGGCATACAGGCACGCGCTAGCATTAGCTGCTGAAGCAGGATTCGTGACGCCAGACACTGCAGAACATGTATTCAGAACAGCATTGATGAAAGCCTACGCACTAGCCGCGGAGATCTCCAAGTATGCACCGGACCTAGGGCTAGAAGTATCAACAGTAGCTGCTGCTCCTGCACAGCCTGCTGAGGAGAAGAAGAAGGAGGAAGAGGCTGCTGAGGAGGAGGAGAAGGAGACTGTTAGCGAGGAGGAGCTTGCTGAGGG
>JALSQP010000144.1 GCA_026985375.1 Desulfurococcales archaeon
GTACCGTCTACACCTCTCCATATAAAGGCGTGATGCACTGGCTTGTTTATGATGTTCCAAGCGGTCTTATGGATAATGAGGAGCTCTATGCCTGCTTTAACCAATAGTTGCGGCAGACTGGACGGATAGCCAAAACTATCGGGCAACCATCCGATCCTAGATGGTCTCCCTAGCCGCTCAACGAATTCTCTCTGACCCAGCATCAATAGCCTAGCAAGAGACTCGCCATCAATCATCCATAGGTCGGGCTCTACCAGCATCCCTCCAACAGGTATCCAGTTCCCCTTACTTGCTAGTTCTTTCACTCTCCGGTATAGCTCGGAAGACTCCTGCTCGAGCCAGTCTAGGTAGAGGCTACTTGACTGGATAAATTTCATACAATTCTTCTCGGCGAGCATGGTGGCAGTGCTAAATGTTCTTCTTATTTTACGCCTCGTCTCAAGATAATCCCATAGCCATGCCGCGTCGAGATGGCTATGACCGGCTATATGTATTACGTGCTCTAATTTATCGGCGAGAACGCCTGATAATAGTTTGTCTAGTTCTTCATTTACACGCTTTGCCTGCTCCTTTACAATAGGGTCTAGCTCAAAGACATGGTGTTCTCCAGCAAGGATCTCTGAGCCATAAAGACCTGCAGCGAGGAGGTGATCGAAGACAGGTTCTGGTATGTCTATGCGCTTATTGATCATGTATGGTGCTCCAAGCCACAGGGTTATCAGGGCAGCGGCCATCTGGAGATGGTTAGGGCTTTGACCTAGTTCGATGATTGTATAAAGCCTGTTTATGATCGGATGTTTCTCCTGATCGCCTAGTTTTACCGCTAGATCCAATATTCCCAGTGCCTTTATTCCCGCACTAAATAAGTCGTTGTCTATCCTGGCCAGATAAGAATTGTAAAGGATAAGGTAAGGCTCATGATCTCCGAAGAGCCTAACATTATCGAGGAGGAGCTCTACAGTGTGCTCTCCCAGCTCGACCGGAAGATATGTATGATAATCATCTATTCCAGCATAGTCACGCCCATCTATACGTAGGAGGGCGTTCCCATTAATTATGATTTTTAAAAGCCATGACTGGTTGCTCTCGTGCTTGGGGATTTCTATTCTTGTGTAGAGTGTCGCCGCCGTTGTTTCTCTAATAACTACTGGGGGCTCATAGTGTCTATCCCTGTATACCCAGTCCTTGACAGGAATTATCTCGAGGATACCTGAGGCGATTAAGTCGTAGGCGGCTCGTTTTGCCTTGAGAACAAGTATGTCCAGAGGTAGCTCCAATTATGGAACACCTTTCATGATGGACTAAAACATGATCTTTTCGGGTCGTGTTACTTGTGTTTAACATAGGAATTCTTCTTCGTAAATAGCTTTATCTCTTCAGGTTAGTAGATTTATAACACACCACTAATACCGTGGTAACCTGGCCTTGAAGCTCTCGAGAGCCAAGGCGATCTATTATGGTCTAGGAAATCTTATGGGTGTCGGTTCAGGCCTAATAGTGCAGTGGTTAATGTATTACTATTCACCTCCTAAGAACGCTGGCCTCACTCCTTTGGCCCCTATAGTTATTATGGGTATGGTCTTCCTATTCGGCCGAGCAATTGATGCAATATCTGATCCATTGATCGGATGGTGGAGTGACCGGACATACACGAGATGGGGTAGGAGGAAACCCTTCATTGTTGCAGGCTGTATTTTAATGGCTTTGAGCCAAACACTGATATGGCTACCACCAGTTCACGCCATATCACTAATAAATGCTACATACGCCGCTGTCATGCTCGGCATATTTTGGTTTGGCTTCACGGCGGCAATAGCACCTTACCTAGCACTTCTACCAGAAATCGCAGAAGATGATGCCGAGAGGATCAGGCTGACATCTTATCAGGCATTGTTTCTCCAGATAAGCATTGTGATCACAGGGCTCATTGTACCGTTGTTCTTGCTCAGATACCTAGGGTTCTTCTGGACCTCAATCGTGCTAACTATCATCATGTTTTTAGCGATGATCCCTCTTGTACTGGTAATCAAAGAGAGGATTACACCTAACAAGGTGGCGAAGGAGCTTGGATTCTTCGAAGCGATCAAGCTCACCTTCAAAAACAGGGTCTTTATAACTTATCTGGTCATGATATTCTTTCTCCAACTGGCAATCAACATGATGAACCTCGTCCTTCCATACGGCGTCACTGTACTTGGAGGGCTACAGAAATACTATGTCGGGTACTTCTATATCCCATTGCTCATCGTTTCGCTTGCCACTCTACCCATATATAAGTCAATATCGGTTCAGTGGGGGAAGAATAAAGTATTCATGATGAGCATGATCGGTCTATCGATAGCATCTATAATTGCTTCTTTCATAGGCATAATCCCAGTTAATCCGCTCCTAATGATAGTGATCATCGGGGGATTTGTAGGTGTATTCATTATCCCGCAGTTCATGATGCCCAATACGTTCATAGCGGAGATATCTGATCTAGATGAATCGATGACAGGGTATAGGAGAGAAGCAGTATACTTTGGCGTACAGGGCCTTATATGGAAGAGTGCGGCAGGAGCTGCCGCTTTATTGTCTGGATGGGTTATGGGTACATATGGTTATAATCCCGGCCATGATCTAGGTGTTAGACTAGTCTACATAATTTCGTCTATATTGCTCGTAGTTGCCGCTGCTGTTCTGACCAAGTATAGGATAGAGAAGCACTAGATCCTGATGATGCTCCCGGTGTAGGCACGCAGGTAGTGTTCAGGATAAAGTTTATCTAGGATCTCTCTGATAATGTCGCCGCTACAGTGTATAGGCGCGATCCTTCCAACGCCTAAGTCGATGAGTTTCTTGGCGATCTTCTCACACTTAGAATAACTGTATCCCAGCAAGTGGAAACCGCCGATTACGAGGTACGGCGGTCTGCCGGTAAAGTTGATCTCTTCTTTAACTATTCTAATGATGCCTGGATGACTACAGCCCACCAGCAATACTGGGCCCTTATCGCTTATTATGAGTAGTGATTCCTCCCAGGGGGGTCCATATAGTTCTTTCAATACGTAGATACCTTCCATTATCCTTGTTGTATTATATACTGGGACAGGTCTACCACCATATCTTCTTAACTCGTAAACGATGTAGCTGTAATCTTTGCCGGGAACATAGACTGGTATGCCGGGATGCGCCTTGAGAATATATGGTAGACCACCAGTATGATCCCCGTGCAAGTGACTGATTACAATAGCTACAATGTATTTGGGATTTATTCCTAGCTCCATGAGATTATGCTTTAGAATGAAGGGGCTTGGCCCTGTATCAAATAAAATGTATCCATTACTCGTATCTATAAGTATGGATAAGCCCCACCCCGACTCAAGCAGACCATTTGGATCGGGATCATTATCTACAACAACTATCACGGTTACATTACATCTCCTCACAGTCCTAGTATGGGTTGACTCGAGTATCTGAATAGTTATCTGTTTATTATGATGTGTTCTGTTGACCCCGGCATATG
>JALSQP010000145.1 GCA_026985375.1 Desulfurococcales archaeon
ATATGTTGTTGTAGTAGTAACGCCTTTTAGGATATTAGTTAATGCGATCATATAGATGACTGTGCTGAAGAGAGCGACAACAACCAATAACAGTAAAGCCCCATATATTGGCCTCATGTCTACTCGGCAATAATAATAGGACTCCCTTATGTATAAGTTTTAATAGGTCTTAGGGATCTTTAGTGGCAATATCACTCGGATAGTCGAGGGATAACACTGTCTTAACGGGATATGTTCTCTAGGAAATCGCTGCATAGAGGAAACCAATGCCTATTAGTATCAGAATGAACGCTCCTAGATGTTGCCAGAGTGTCCCGGGTATGACGATTATACCAAGCATCTCGAGGCCCCAAAAATAAAGCCTATACCGATAACGCATAGGAAAAGCCTGCCAGAACCAATTATTTTTCTCATATCTGTACGTAGAGTTCTTGAAGAGGGAGTACTAGGAGCAAATGCTATGAATAATAAGCCGATGCCCATGCCCAAGATGGTACCCGCGCCAGTATGGTCAAACAACATACCTATACCCATGCCTAGGAACATGCATGCCATGAATAGCAGTACCTTGTTCATATCGAATCCCCCTATATTGACATCTTATGGATACAATTACTTAGGAACAACTGAGTTACCCGTAGTTCTTTATTCATTGTTCATTAATAAACCGTTTATATTGCCATTGCACTCGGGTACTTGGCTTGGTACAACAGTTTTTCCTAGGAGATAGCACTTGCGGGTGATCCTTTCGAAGAACAAGCATTTGTTGCAGTTTATCCAGATATTCTTTTCGCCAGCATATACCAGATGGATTTTCTTAAGACAGTTGAAAAGTATATCATCGATTAATGACTCGATAAACGAGACGAATCTTTTTTTGCCCATTAATCTCGAGAAAAATCCTGTCTCCGCCTCTCCTGTTACATGTATCTCAGTTATTCCATCGTCTTTTTCTCTAAACCAGATTACCAGGTGGAAGTAGTCACCATCATATGGCTCTATGGTGAAAGACGTTTCTGTAGTCTTGACCCTTATCTTCGAAGACAATCTATTCCAGTAGAGGTTTAAACTGTACTTGTCCTCCTCTATGAAGGACAAATTCTTAATATACTTATCAGAAACGATCCAGTTGTTCATATCGCTCATACACTTAAGCAATAAATGCTTGTCAACAAGTAGCTCCCTATAAAACGTGTGCGATAACCTCAAATCCATCTCCAAGTACCTTTATTACTTCATAATACTTGATATAAAGTTATATACTGATACAGCCCATGGTACGTCAGATACTTAATACCCTGACTAATACAATATTGTTACCTCGATAGGTATGTTTAAATCTTTCTTCGGATCAAGATTATAGATAGTGATAGCTATGCCCGAGAAGCTGAAGTTCTTCGACATCAAGGCGAAGAAGCCATTCTACACCGACAAGTATGAGGTAAAGATCGTAGAGAAGAAGAAGGGCGGTAAAGTCAAAATAGCCTTCGCTATCAGCCCCTATACGGGCATCAGAGTAGCAAGGATCATCGGCCCCGTTAAGGAAGAAGGGAAGAAGAAAAAGAAGAAGTAAAAGGAACCAGATCCTACTTAACAGATAATAATTTTTTCTCCGCCTTACCCCCTAACAAATTCTAGCCCCCTCCCCCTTAAAAATCCTAATTATTCATGATAACCAAGCCTGTTCCATGGGAGGAACAAAGGGTTGAAGAAATACTATATGTTCAACATTATAGTAAATGAAGAATTAAAACATCGTGTCGAACAGGTGGTTCAGAGATTCTTTGGCAAATGGATGCACGTAAGCGATAGAAAACATCATGGAGCATATAACATTGTCCTGGTTGAAGATAAGGTCAAAGATCATAGCCTTGTCGATCCTCTGACCGCCGAGCTTAGGATCACAAAAGATATGATAGATATCGAAATAGCTAGAGCCATAGAACACGCTCGCACCCTGATCAGGCTATCCGTTGGATGGCGGAAAGGATATGCGATAGGCGTTCATAGCTACTTAGATGGACTAGAGATTCATCCAGCCTATGATGTATTCATGGCTTGGCCCGGATTGAATCAGTTGATGAAAGTACGTGTTCCACCTCAGGCTGTCTTGGTCGAGAAACTGTTCGGTGGTGAATGCAGGGTCTTCTGCAATGGTATTAAGGCGGGGAAATTATTCATACCAGATGACGGGTGTGAGGTCTCGGCAAATATTAATCACCAGCTGTGCAAGGAGTATAATTGGTGAGAAACCTGAGCATCTTAACCGGGATTCAATGCTACAGCACATAAATGTGGTGAGGAGATTCCTAGATAGCCTTGGAAAACCGGATAGAGTAGTAGTTAGTTTTAGTGGTGGTAAAGACAGCCTCGTAGTTCTCGACCTAGCCGTTAAGCATTATGGGGCCGAACATGTAGAGGCAATATATGTTGATACAGGAGTGGATTTCCCATTAACCAGAGATTATGTTAAGCTGGTAGAGGAGAAGCTCGGGATAACAATTCATTCAGCCTACACCCCGGTGAAAGAGCAACTGGGTATCAAGGGATTACCGAGCAAGGATAATCGTTGGTGTACTCTTCTAAAAACACGTGCTTTCAAGGAGAAGCTCAGGGAGATCACGGGACGTGATGAGAAAATACTCGTAATAGTTGGTGACAGGGATACAGAGTCGGAAACCAGATCCAGGAAGCCGCCTGTGAGGCGTAGGAAATGGTATCTTGAGGCCGCTCCTATTAAACAGTGGAGCACACTCATGGTACAATTATACATTAAGATGTACAAGTTACCACCTAATCCTCTTTATGAGGCAGGATTCTATAGGCTCGGATGCTATGTTTGCCCAGCATTGACCAGTCTAGAGAGGAGAGTCATGATCGAGAAACTATGGTCTCACATACACGCTCTACCATGGATCAACGAGTACTTTGACCGCCACTGCCCCGGAACATGCCCGAAGTGATAGGCCTCGACAACAATGCTAGTAACGCGAATACCAGGCCACCAACCAGGATCAAGGGATATTCGCCTGAGGCCTCAAGCTTTAGGGCTACTACTAATCCAATGAACGATATGATCAAACTAGCTATCCTTATTCTCCAGCTATTATTGGTTAACAATTCGCTAGGGATCCTTAGCAGTATAAGTGCTGATACAAGGCTTCCCAGACATATACCCGTCAATAGAGGAGAGTCAACATAGTCTGGCATCTCTAACGATGCAATAACT
>JALSQP010000146.1 GCA_026985375.1 Desulfurococcales archaeon
ACTAGAAATAGGGGCACACCATTAAAGGTTCTCGCCCTTGTAGTTGGAGCAGTACTTTATATGACTATACTATGGTTCCTCGAACAACCCTATAACTTGACTCTCGCACCGCTGATAGCAGGAATAATAATAGGCTACGTTACAGGTAGCGGAAGGGAAGCCTTCCTCTACGGCCTAATAGCAGGTGCTGTTTCTATAACGTTAATACTTAACACCAACATGCTCTACGCATTCAAGATAATTGCTAGTATCGGTGGGGGACCAGTTGCGTTGATCGTCCTACTATACCATCTGTTAACGCCGGGCTTTATCGCCGCTACTACACGCTACATATTTCCCGAGTAAACAAAATATGGGAAATAAAGATAGTGTGAGATTCATCTATTGTTTTTCCTTTCTCAAATGATACTCTACCATTCCCCAAACAGTGCTATAGTAGAATGTTACATAGGCGATTTTTCCTCCTTTCTCAACGACATAGCGTGCCTCATCCAAGTATTCTGGTAGCTTCTCTGCGGCCTGTGAGGGGTCACTCACTCCTTCTGATACTAGTTTTTGTACGGCGCCAAGCCATTTCTCTAGTTGTTGCTTGTGTTGCTCAAGGTACTCTGTGCCTGGTAGAGGGTCTATCCCATAATGTGTAGGGACTATCTTGTTTGGATTCAGTTTCTTCATCTTCTCCAGGCTCTCAATATAGAGTTTGGGCCTGAAGGGTGGTGGAGTAGTTGGAAGCCTGATCCTCGTACCATCTACGATAAATGATACTCCTGCAGCGTCACCAGTATATAAATGTCTTTGGGGTTCCTGTAGTATGCTCATGTGATGGCTGGCATGTCCAGGGGTATACTGTATGAGGAGGCGTTGATCCCGGCCTAGCTCTATGATCTCTCCGTCTATGGCAGCGTGGAGCTGGTCTTCGGGGACGGGGATTGGTTCCCCGTAGAGTATTGCGATTTCTCCCAGGACCTGCTGGCTTGCCTGCCATAGTTTTCCTGGATTTGCTAGGTGCTTGTATCCTCTTGGATGTACTATTATCTTTGCACGAGGATAACGTTTCGCTAGATGTCCTGCTGCTCCTCCGTGATCTAGGTGGATGTGTGTAACTATTATATAGTCTGGTTCTATTCCTTGCTCGTCGAGCTTATTTATTAGGAGGTCGCTTGTTGAGGCAGGCCCTGTCTCGATAAGCGCCACTTTTTCGTCTCCAATTATAAGATATGATGCTATTAGTTCTCTACCGTAACCCTCAGGAGTAACATCTATTATGACTAGATCGTTTTCTCGCGGCACAGAATATACACCATGTCTTTATATCGAGTGCGAGCTAGAATATTATGTATTCGCGTATAGTTCACGCTTATTGAATATATAGGGAACAATACCATATACGTGGAGGGATACATTATGAGCGAGGATACCTATGAAGCCCTAGATGCAGGAATCGAAGCTGCCCTGAGGCTTATGGCCCAAGTTGATCTCGACAGGCTCGAGAGGCTAGTCGAGATACTTCCCAAGATAGAGAAGCTACTGGCACTATTAGATAAGCTGGACGACAATACAATAGCTTCCCTAGAAAAACTCATCGATCTACTGCCTGTCTTGACTTCGAGACTCGATAACACTGCTCCATGTATAGAAGAAGCCTTCAGATCCGTCGAGGGAGCAGAGCCCGTTACGGGATTAAAGGGGCTTCTCAACCTTCTTAGAGACAAGGAAGTCCAGGAGGGTATCGGAAAAGCTGTTGCCGTCCTGCGTGTTCTAGGAAAATGTAAGATCTAGCCCGTTAGAAAAAATAGTAATTGGAGGGTGCCGTCCCACCATTAACTAATCTACGTAAATAACCCCTCTTTTTCTCGTTTTTCCGCCGCTAAGCGGCGCACTGCCTCTATTATTGTTTTGAGACTGCTTCCAGGAAGGAATACTTCTCTTACACCCATTTTCTTGAGGGGCTCTATGTCTACCAGTGGTATGGTACCTCCCACTACCACTGGTATATCGTCTGCTCCTATCTCTTTGAGTTTCTCCATCAATTTCTTTACATGGTGTATATGTGCACCCGACAGTATACTTATTCCTATCACGTCTACGTCTTCTTGTATAGCAGACATTACTACTTGTTCCGGCGTCTGTCTTATACCCGTGTATACTACTTCGAACCCGGCGTCTTTGAGTGCTCTCGCTATTACTTTTGCTCCCCGATCGTGACCGTCTATTCCGAGCTTGGCTACGAGGACCTTGAAGGGCCTCTTAGCCTTTATCTCCTCTCTAATAGATTGGAGGCTCGACATATACGCCATACACCTCCTTCAACGCACCCATGATCTCTCCAATAGTTGCCTTTGCCTTAACCGCCTCTAGCACATAGGGCATAATGTTTTCTCCTCTTGAAGCGGCCCTCTTGAGGTTCTCGAGAGCAGTGTTCCATTTTGCTCTGTCTCTCTCGCTCCGGATACGTTTCACCCTCTGTTTCTGCCTCTCCTCTATTTCCTCCTGGTCGAACTCGAGGAGCGGGACCTTACGGATGTCTTCTTCCTCTTCTTCGACGAACATGTTTACCCCAACTATGACTCTTTTTCCAGCATCGACTTCTTGCTGGAACCTGTAGCTCGCCTCGGCTATTTCTCTCTGGGGGAAGCCCTTCTTCACGGCCTCCAGCATTCCACCCATGCGCTCTATCCTGTCAATGTACCTCCACGCCCGTTCCTCGATCTCGTCCGTTAACCATTCTACAAAGTAGCTTCCTCCACAGGGATCAATCGTATCTACGACCCCGGTTTCATAGGCTATGATTTGCTGTGTTCTGAGAGCTATCTTGGCGGCGAACTCGCTAGGGACCCTGAATGGCTCATCGAAGCTATTTGTGTGAAGGCTCTGCGTCCCTCCGAGGACTGCTGCGAGAGCCTCGATCGCTGTTCTGACAATGTTGATCCAGGGTTGCTGTGCCATAAGGCTTACTCCAGCTGTCTGGGTGTGGAACCTCATCCAGAGGCTTCGCTTTTTCTTCGCACCGAACCAGTCACGCATTATTTTTGCCCACATCCTTCTTGCTGCCCGGAACTTTGCGATTTCTTCGAAGAAGTTTATGTGGCTGTCCCAGAAGAAGCTTAGTCTTGGCGCGAATTCGTCAACATCTAGGCCTCTAGCTGTTAGCTGCCTGACGTATTCTATTCCATCTGCTATGGTGAATGCTAGTTCTTGTACTGCTGTGGAGCCTGCTTCTCTTATATGATATCCGCTTATGCTTATCGGGTTCCATTTAGGAATGTTCCTTATGCTCCATTCTATTAGGTCCATCGCTACCTTTACAGCGGGTTCCGGTGGGAACACGTAGCTTTTCTGTGCTATGAATTCCTTGAGTGGATCATTCTGGGTTGTGCCACCTATCTTGTGTCTTGGTACTCCCTTGCTTTCTGCCACGGCTACGTAGAAGCTTAGGAGGACTGGGGCCGGCGGGTTTATTGTCATGTTAGTTGTGACGGCTGACATGTCTATGTTGCGGAAGATTATATCCATGTCTACTATTGTTGGGACGCTAACTCCTACTATTCCTACTTCTCCCTCTGCCATTGGGTCATCAGGATCTATTCCTATTAATGTTGGATAGTCGAATGCGAGGCTGAGCCCTGTTTCGCCGTGCTTTATGAGGAATAGGAGTCTCTGGTTTGTTTCCTCGGGTCCTCCGAAGCCGCTGAACATTCTCATTGTCCATAGTCTTGCCCTGTACATTGTTGCGTGTATTCCTCTCGTGAAGGGGTATTCTCCGGGGAAACCGAGTTTTTCCATGTAGTCGTGGTCTTTGATGTCTAGAGGCGTGTAGATTCTCTTGACTGGTATCCAACTAAGAGTATTGAATTCTTCCATTCTCTCCGGGAGCTTTCTCAGCCACTCAGGTACAAGCTCTTTTTCATATTTCTCGTAAGCCTCTGCTATACGTTTCAAGGAGTCATCGTTAAATAAGCTCGACAAGTCGCGGCACCCACAATAAGACTATTTTTAGAACAGTTATTATCTTTTCAAATAAGATCTATTAGTAGGTTAAACCATAAAGAAAACTGGATACGGTGTCCAGAAAGGGGAGAAAACATGAGAAAAATATACAGCGAAATCCTAGGAGAATACGTCGAGCTACCAGACAAGCCCACACGAATAGTAAGCCTCGCACCATCAATAACCGAAACCCTATACCTACTCGGACTAGAGCAAAGAATAGCCGCCGTAAGCCACTTCTGCAACAAACCCGAAGAAGCCAAACAAAAACCCAGAATAGGAAGCTACTTCCAAGTAAACACAAGAAAACTTGAAGAAATAGAGCCAGACCTCATACTCGTAACAACGGGAGCCCAGAGGAAACTAGCACTAGACCTACACGCAAAAGGATACAAGGTATACCCAGTCCCGCTCCCCACCTCAATATACGGAATCATAGACAACACAATAACGATAGGACACGTGACCAACGCCATCGAGCCAGCCAGAAGACTAGCAAGAGTGCTAGCTAGAAAAGCAGTTCTACTAGAGGGACAAGTCATGAATAATCCAAGAATATACTATGAGATCTGGCTAGGAGGCCCGGTAACAATAGGTGCCTATAGCTACATAACAGACGCACTCAACCACATAGGAGCAACAACCTGCTTCGAAGACCATGAACAACCATGGATAATCAACCCTGACCCAGAACAAGTCAAACAATGTAGACCCGATATAATACTATACGAAATACCACCATACAGCGAGAACATCATAAAACTGATCGAGAAAAGCATAAAGGAGAGAGGACTAGACAAGAACAAGATACTAGCCATTCCACCAGACAGCCTAGCACACTACGGCCCGGACTTATTCAACATACTAGAAGACCTCGTCCTAAAACTAAACGGCAAGACGCCAGTAAAAACACAGATAATCTCCTTCGAGGAGCTACTAGGATACAAAACTACTTAGTCAAGAAACTACAATGAACCGACAAGGTGCCTAAAGAGTGACGGAAAAAAAGTGTCTAGATAGGGGATTCGTCGTATGGCTCACAGGACTACCCGGAAGCGGTAAGACAACTATAGCGTCAAAAACAAAAGAGATCCTCGAGGCAAGAGGATACCGAGTAGAGCTCATAGACGGAGACTGGGCCAGGAGAACAATAAGCCTCGGTGCAGGATATACACGTGAGGAAAGAAGAATACACCTCCACAGGATAGCATGGGTCTCAAGGCTCCTAGCAAGAAACGGAGTAATAGTGCTAGCAAGCTTCGTCTCCCCCTACAGAGAAGTAAG
>JALSQP010000147.1 GCA_026985375.1 Desulfurococcales archaeon
GGTAACAATAATAGAGTTTGACGTCATACAACGACTAGACAACATAAAGTCCGAAGAACCCTTCATGGGACTAGCCCCAGGGGATCTAGCCAGAATAGCTCTCCGATACCTACAAGACGAACTCACGGAAAAAGATAAGAAAATACTGCTAGATCTAACAAGAACAAATAGTATAAGAGCCACAGCCCTAAGAATCTTCAATTCACTAGAAAAAAGGTATATTGTAAGAAAAACGTTAAAGAAGGCATTGCGAAAACTTCTAGAAAGAGGTATAATCAAAACCACAGAAAAGAAAAACAATAGGCGAACAATATGACCTACTGGATACTAAGATGCCGCTCGTGCAGAAAGGAATGGAAGCTCAACGTAAGTTACCCGCTCAAAAAGGAATTCACAAAGCTTTATCATTATTGTCCATTCTGTAGAAAAAACACATTCCACGATATAATAGAGTATGTAGAGTAAAAGAACCTCGAAATGATGAATCCACGGGAATGACCCGAGCAGGGGATGAATACACCTGTCTCAGCTGATATTAGATAATCATTTATCAATAACAAGTAATAATATTTAGCTAAAATTATCAATTCTGGAGCACTAAATATTACAGTTACAGCACTATTTGTGCTGGTCTCATCGGTTTCCTTGTAGAGATATTAAGTTTTTGAAAAACAGATATTTTTGTGCAGTTGAACAATATAGGTTACGATAGCATAATCCGATGTATGGTGATCTAGCTTGAATACTTTACAGATACCGCGGAGAGCATTGTTTTTACTGGTTTTATCATTTATCTTGTTATTTATGATCTCGGCAATGAGGATTACTGCAGGAATGCTACTTGATAGCCCTATATTAAATATTGAGGGGTTCCATGCATTTATAGATACTGTGATCTCGTTCTTTATTGTTTTCACAATACTTGTTGTAAGATCATCTATCTCCCAGAGGTTTCCCTATGGACTTTATAAACTAGAAGACCTAGTAGCTATCTTGTTGAGTATGATCATCTTATTCACGCTTTTCACAAGCTTAGATGAAATATTTCATAAGCCATCCGCACCTAATCTTGCAATACTTCTGGTCCAAGCATCAACAATACCTTTACTAGCTTTGTCCGTCTTATCCAAATACAGAGCCGCGTATATTCTGCATTCTCCATCATTAAAGGCAGATGCCACACACATGTTTGTTGACGTTATCGAAACATCTTCCGTTACATTTGGTCTATTGTTGTTCATGATCACACGTTACGATCTCATTTACACATTATCGTTGATTATTGCTCTTGTAGGTCTACTACTGGCTGCCTACGAAGCCGCCCATGACTCCATTCTAGCAATCCTAGATCTGCCGAAAGACAAGAGGCTCCTGGAAGAACTGAAAAATTATCTACAAGAACTGATCATAGGCAAAGCAGAGCTGGTTGATCTAAAGGCAAGATGGGCGGGCCCCATAGTTTTTGTAGAGATGCTCTTACGTTCACATCCCCTAAATACGCTTGAATCTATTGGACGCATGACTAGATGTATCGAAGAAAATATTCGTAAGAGATTTGAGGACGTGAAATACATTGTTGTAACAGTTAAGCCGACCATTAGGAACTATCTAAAAATCGCAGTACCAATAGAAGAAACAAGTTTTGATTCACCATTATCTAACCACTTCGGCAAGGCACCTTATTTTCTCATAGCTGAAGTAAATAATGAACAGATAATTAGCAAACAAATTATTGACAAGAATATAATACTCAGCCACTCATCAAGGAAAGGAACCAAAATTAATGTCCCACAGAGCCTCTTGAGAGGAGCTGAAATCGCCGAGAATTTTCATAATATGGGTGTAACCGATGTAATCGTGAAGAATATCGGTGAAATAGCGTATTCTCTCCTATTGCGTCACAAGATAGTTATTTGGAAAGGCCGTGATGGTAACGCTATAGATAATGTTGAGAATCTTGTTAAAGGCTATCTAGAAGTTCTAGATCAACCGACGCATGAGGCCAGCTGGAAGAAGAACATATAATTTATTCTTCTCTAATCAATCCAGTCGCCTGTCTCGATCTTTGCCGGTATATATGTGTCGGCCAGGAATTTAAGTCCCTTACTAGCCATTGCTTCGATTTCCAGCTTGGCCAATTTTGAGAAAAATATACTGATTTCTTTGATCCACTCCGGCGTTCTAAACCATGGATATCCTGATACTCCAAGTTTTTTCTGACGGATATACTTTTTAATCTCTGGGTTGCTTATCAGTTTATCTGCTACATCGTAGCCTACTAGCTCAACTGCTCTCTCAACGTCTTTTTTCTTAGCTTTGATGATATAGTTTCTTCTCTCCTTTTCAGATAGGTATGCCTTCTTCCCATGCTTTGATATAATCTTCTTGATTTCTTTTCCGAAAATTGATGCGAGTTTGTTTATGTTTTTGGCAACTTCTTCTTCGCCGAAGATATCGGTCATTGATACCCCTATGAATTTTGCATTGGAAGTGGCCAGTCTTTCGCTTTCATATGATAAAGTTATTGAACCTATTTTGAACACACTATATATATACCATCCATAAGGATCCGCATCCGTAAGTATGTATATTGGTAGTTTTAATTCCTCGCTTAGCCTTCTGACAAACCTACGTGTTGCTCTGTCGGGCTGACCCGCACTAGTTATAAGTATTGCCTTATACTTTTTCCAAAAACCATATCTATGCAGCTGTTGGAACACGGCATCCTTCTCGACGACAAGAACAAATTCAGCATCAATATCCTTAAATTCTATTAGATCTGGTGTAGGTTCTATAGCATAGGCGCCATGCCCCATTTTGCTTAGATCGATAACATCATCTCCGCTCTTGATGATCAAATTACCTACAACTTTTCCTTTTTCTTTGCTTAAGATCAACATTTCTTCTCTTAATACGCCAAGAAACACCTCGATATCCCTTATCACAGCATCCGATTCTCTCTGCTCATCCCAGGTGTTCTCATGATGTAATTTACCCGATATATCACGATAGCTTATCGTATGTTTTCCTCTGTAATAGAGATCACGTATGGTCGGATATTCGTCGTTAACAAGTGCCTCATAAATTATTGACGCCATTAACAGTGTCTGCATGAATTTCCTTGCCTCGTTGACATCGAGGAGACTACGCCTTTTCATCTCAGGGCCTAAAAGGAGAAGCTTCTTCTTCATATCATATATTGTGTTACTTAGAACCCTTTTGGGCATTATCAATACAGGTTTTTTACCCTCGAGTATTCTTTTAGCTATTGATGCAAATTTTTTCCTCAATATCTCAAGGCTCCTCTGTCTCGCGTATTTGTCAACCGACGATATTGCCAATTGAGCTCACCCGTTATACACCTATTTCAACGCTCTTAACAACCTTGTACACTTCGTCTCTAGGTAGACCTGTTCGAAGCGATACTATCTCGACTAATTTTTCTTCAAGAAGCTTTGCTTCCTCACCCTGCCCATCACCAAGGATTATGGTAAGAGCCCTAACAACTTCTGGAACATATTTTGCTAAGCTTACAACCTTCTTTTTCTTCTCCTCTTCCTTAAGCTTCCTAGACAGGTATACCCTTAGTCTTCGTGCAACTTCTTGTATCGCAAGCTTTATCTCATTCCTGATCTCCTTGACATCCGCAATGCTTTCCTTGCCAACACCTTTGAATGGAACTTTTGTGCTACATAAATGGACTAGAACGATTATGGGAGCAGGTAATCTAACAAGGTATTGGTCCCATGATATATCTTCCTTAACAACAGCTGTACTTACATCGCTTCCTTCATCGTAGAGTAGCGGTATTTTATTGGCATATCTAAGGAGGGTTGGATACTTATCACTGCTCAGAGGTACTTTTCCACCAAAAGCTATTCCTACCTCAACTATGAAGGGATGACCTTGGTAAGCAGATGGTTTCCTCGTAACTGCTTCGACAAATTCGGGCTCATATATTCTCTTGAGCCCCGCTTTTATGACTTCTTCTCCTAGTGGGGATAGCGCCTCTGATGTGGGAGCCCTAAATCTCTTATAGTTTTTCATAGCATTTACTAGCTCAAGTAATTGCTTGTCACTAAGAGATTTAGGGCTTAGATCAGGGTTTATACCAGCTATTTCGAGAAGTGACGATGCCGTAATATTGCCTATTCCCTGAAAGCTCTTCATAAGCATTTCCTTGACAGTGGAGAACGAACTTCTATCCCTTATTCTCTTCATAAGCTCAAGATCAACGCCATAGGGATGGGGTTTAACCTCTTTTGGCGGTCGAGGAAGTTTATCTATTACACGCTCGTAATAATATATCTCACCATCAGGGGTCATGAAAACAATGTTTGCATAGGGTGTAACAACGGCTGTTCGTAGTATATAGTCTTTTATCCTTTGTTTGGCTCTGCTCCAATCACCTTCAAGTGTCATCGAAACTATTGTGCCATGCCAATCCCTGTTTTTACGCCAACTACCACGCTCAATAATTATGGGCTCATTCTTGTTGATATCTATCCTCAACTTGAAGTAATAGATTCTCCTTAGATTAGGCTGGCTAGTTATTACCTCGACTGGCCTACCTGTAGTCATCTGCCCATAAAGAATGGCTACTTTCGCTCCTAAACCAAACATTCCACGTGTTTGTCTCAGAATATATTTTGAGCTGAAAAGTACTCTACCAAATGCCTCGGGCACTACATGTGGAGGGAGACCTATACCATTATCCTCAACAGTCACTCTATAGAATTCCCTATTTTCATCAGCCTTTTCGATAATGATCTTAATATTAGGTAGTATCCCGTGAGAATCCGTTGCGTCAAGAGCGTTCTCCACAAACTCTCTTACAGCCTGATATAGAGCTCTAGCAGGATTAGAGAAGCCTGCTATCTCCCTATACTTGTAGAAGAACTCCGCAGGGCTGATGGCCCTGTAGCGTTCTGTCGGCGCGACAGCACTCATTACCCCCAACCCCTTTTACCCTAAAAAATATCCCCTTATAATTACTTTTAAGATGCTGGTTCAATCAACAAATAGTTTCGATTATCCCGGACTCTTCTATCAGTATTTAACCGTATAGTCCATTTTCTTACCATAAATACTTCTCTTCTATACTGGTGGGAACATGAAGGCTATATCACCGCTCGTCGCAACAGCCATATTACTCATAATAACGATAGCCGGCGGGGTACTCCTATACAACTACATGATGAACACCCTCTCAGCACCCCAAGAGTATGCCAATATCGCCGTAACCTCGGCCAAGATATATCAAGCCAATACGACGGCTGCAGTGCTAAACATACAAGTAGTCAACATGGGAACACGCACAGCAACAATAAATAGTATAACAATAATCCCAGGAAACTACACATTCAGCCTTAGCAATACATTAGTAAAACCCGGCACATCAAAGAACATAAACATAGTCATAAACAACGCAACAATTGTATTATCGCTTCTAACAGGCAACCACATCGTCATAGTGAATTATAATAATGGAGCACAAACTCAGCCAGTACAGATCGAAGAGACAAGTACAACATAATAAGCAAGATGAATATGGGGTGTCTTAATCCAATGAGATTTTTTAAATCAATAAATTCAATAAAACTCTATAGGATCTTTAGATCTTCGTTCTCCTCATTCGACATAGATAATGCTATAGAGCTTATTAAACTAGTAGTTGAAGATACTAGACTAGCAGAAAAACACAGCCTTAACATAATAGACGAATACACTGTCGACAATATAATTATAGTTTGCATAACAAAGAACAGGAACAAACTGGAATACGTGATAACCGAACCCGCCCTAGAAGAAGATGTTATAGAAGCAATAGCTAGACTCTACTTAGAAAACCCACGTTGTAAAGATATAGCTTGTATTGAAGACACCATAAGAAGTCTTTCAGACCCACACATCGAGCGGATCTATACGGAAAAACCCCTCGAAGTTGTCTACAATTATTTCAAACTATCAAGCGGTTATGGCCCACTATACCCGCTAACCCGTGACCCCCATATAGAGGAGATAGCAGCGAGTAGCGAAGACAGATACATAAGTATAATTCATAGGAAGTACAGCTGGTATGGCTGGATGTCCACAAACATAACAATAACGCCAAAACTCATGGATAGACTCGTCCTTAGTCTAGCAAGAATCATCGGACGTCACCTAAGCATAGCACAACCAATAGCCGAGGGATTAACGCCCGAAGGCCTTAGACTAGCACTTACATTTGGCCACGAAGTCTCACGTAAAGGCAGCAGCTTTGTTATTAGGAAAAAACCATCACAACCAATAACTATAACCAAACTAATCGATCAAGAAGTCATATTAGCTGAGCTAGCAGCATATGCTTGGCTTGTACTGGAGCTTAAGGGATCAATACTAATAGTAGGCGGTATGAGCACCGGTAAAACCACATTGCTTCAAGCATTACTAACACTGATCCCACCAACTAGGAGGGTTGTGACAATAGAGGATACACCAGAAATAACTGGGACAACAGGTCTATGGGATCCACTCGTTGAAAGAGTAAGCACCATTGGAGACAAACTCAGCATCAATATGTATGATCTACTAAAATTCAGTCTTAGACGAAGAGCAGACTACATAGTTGTAGGAGAAGTACGAGGAAGAGAGGCAAGACTCTTAGTGCAAGCATCACGTTTAGGACATGGTATTCTCGCAACAATGC
>JALSQP010000148.1 GCA_026985375.1 Desulfurococcales archaeon
ACTCTTCTCTCCAATTTAATTCAACAAGAAGTTTACTTAAATTCAGTATATATCATTAAATTCTTCATCATCGTCCATATCGGTTTCAGATTCCTCGTCAAGGAGATCATTCATAGCCATTTCTTCTTGCTCATCGATAAGCTGTCTACGCACATAGATCGGTTTGTTAGTTAGTACAGCCAAGAATATCGCGTGACTAGGCACCATCTTTCTTCTTATAACCATATTCCCGTCGCTGAACTCCGCTATGGCGCTGTATACAGCAGTATCTATATTTAGCTCATTAATTATGACTCTTTTGAGGTGCTTACCCATAAGCTCGATTACCTCGGGCATACTCACGAGAATATCGACGAGTCTCTCCCTATCATCCTCTATTTCTTCACCCCTGAGTTTCTTTAGGGCTATTATTATGTCAAAGGGGACACGTTCGAGGTAGAAGTACCTGCCATCCTCCATTACACATACTATTCTTGTAGAATAGAAGAATGCTTCAGTCCTTATAACACCATAAACATCAACAACTCTTACTAACTCATCCTCGGTATAATCGGCTTGACTCAACACTATCCCTCCAGACAAATGTTTTCATGGATAAATACACCCTAATATCTGCTAGGGCACTTAACCTGAAGAATACTGTTCGAAAGCCTCGACACAACATTACTGGGAAACGCTTAAAGTTAAGGATTTAAAGGAGAAAACCAGTGTTGGAAAAGGCAGGTAAGAAGTGCTGGTGATGGGAGTGGCTGAAGAAGGAGTCATTGTTAAGGTACAAGAAATAAAGTTATTTGGTAAATGGAGTTACGACAATATTATTGTCCGAGATCCTGGGCTTAAGAGATACATATGTCTAAGACCAGTATTCCTACCACATACAGGTGGAAGACACGAGCATAGAAGATTTGGTAAGGCCGAAGTACCCATAGTTGAGAGACTAATAAACAAGGTTATGCGTCCAGGCAGGAACATGGGCAAGAAACACCTAGCATACAATATTGTAAAGAAGGCCTTCGACCTGATATACCTGAAGACAGGTGAGAATCCCATACAGGTACTTGTGCGGGCAATAGAGAATACCGCACCAAGAGAAGAAACAACCAGGATCATGTACGGTGGTATCGTATACCACGTAGCAGTGGATGTTTCCCCGCAGAGACGAGTTGATCTAGCCTTAAAACACATAACTGAGGGCGCAAGAACCAAGGCATTCAACAACCCAACGCCCATAGAAGAAGCTCTCGCTGAAGAGATAATACTCGCGGCCAACAACGATCCTAAGAGCTACGCGATTCAGAGGAAGGAGGAGATTGAGAGAATAGCCCTGAGCAGCAGGTAACGACTATATCAAAAACTAATTTGATACCTATCATATAAGACAGCAAGGATCTGTTTAACATTTTTAATACATTCCTTAGTATGTTTCTGTACTCATTGATTCCTATGTACCCAATGGATATCTTTATAAAGACTGTATCCTTATCTACTCTACATAGCATTGTGCTATCTGAACCTATAGGAGGATTTAGATTTAGATCCCTGGAAAGGGGTGTATAGATAATGAGCAGCAAGGAGAAACCACACCTAAACCTTGTAGTAATCGGCCACGTAGACCACGGTAAGAGCACGCTAGTAGGTCACATTCTATACCGACTAGGTCTAGTAGATCAGAAGACCCTGCAGATGCTAGAGGAAGAGGCTAAGAAAAAGGGCAAAGAGACCTTCAAGTATGCATGGCTTCTAGACAAACTCAAAGAGGAGAGAGAGCGTGGAGTAACCATTGCCCTAACTTATATGAAATTCGAGACAAGGAAATACATCTTCACAATTATCGACGCCCCCGGCCACAGAGACTTCATTAAGAACATGATCACTGGTGCAAGCCAGGCTGACGCAGCACTACTCGTTGTAAGTGCAAGAAAGGGTGAGTTCGAGGCCGGAATGAGCCCCGAGGGACAGACCCGTGAGCACGCCATCCTAGCAAAGACAATGGGTATCAACCAGCTAATAGTTGCTGTAAACAAGATGGATGCGACCGAGCCTCCATGGAGCCAGAAGAGGTACGAGCAGATCAAGACCGTTCTAGGAAAGTTCCTCAAGAGCCTAGGCTATGACATCAGCAAGATACCATTCATCCCGGTATCAGCATGGACTGGTGACAACCTGATCGAGCGTAGCCCCAACATGCCATGGTATGATGGCCCAACATTAGTAGAAGCCCTTGACATGCTGACACCGCCACCGAAGCCGATCGACAAGCCTCTAAGAATACCCATACAGGACGTCTACGCTATCTCCGGAGTAGGTACCGTGCCAGTAGGCAGAGTAGAGACCGGTGTACTGAAGGTCGGCGACAAGGTAGTGTTCATGCCTCCGGCGAAGGTAGGAGAAGTTAGAAGCATTGAGACCCACCATGTGAGGATCGAGAAGGCCGAGCCCGGTGACAACATTGGATTTAACGTACGTGGCATCTCCAAGCGCGACATCAGGCGCGGAGACGTAGCAGGCCACCTGGACAAGCCGCCAACAGTGGCAGAGGAGTTCACTGCCCGTGTATTCATCATATGGCACCCAACTGCAATCACTGTAGGATACACGCCAGTACTACACGTTCACACAGCCAGCGTTGCATGCAGAATCGTCGAGATAAAGGCTAAGCTAGACCCGAGAACCGGTAAGGTCGTAGAGGAGAACCCACAGTTCCTAAAGATGGGCGATGCAGCAATAGTTAGGTTTAAGCCTATAAAGCCTTTAGTAATCGAGAAGTACAGCGAGATACCACCACTTGGCAGATTCGCGATGCGTGACATGGGCAAGACAATTGGTATCGGCGTAGTAGTAGACGTTAAACCCATGAAGATAGAGATCAGGGCTAAGTAGAATCCCTCCAAATAACAACCATAGGGTTTTTCTACCCCTATACACTTCTTCTATCCTTAGAACCATACGGATAATGGAGGCGTGAGCAATGTCTATGGTAAAGATAAAGATATGGAGCACTAACGTAAACGTGCTTAACGAGTTCGTCGGAAAGATCGTGGACATAGTTAAGAAGACCGGAGTCAGTATGTCCGGTCCAATACCGCTCCCAACAAAGAGAATGGTTGTGAGAACGCTCAAGCTACCACATGGAGAAGGGAAGAAGAAATGGGAGAAATGGGAGATGAGAATACATAAACGTGTACTATTCATAGCGGCTGATGAAAGAGTTATGAAGCACTTAATACGTGTACGTGTACCACCGGAGATATGGATGGAAGTAGAACTAGTTCATGGAAAGATATAATTCTAACCAAGAGTTTTGTTCCGGAGCACTGATTACCCAAAGACCATACTTATAATTGAATTGATGTTATAATAGAGCTAGGTGCCGGGGTGCCCGAGCGGCCTAAGGGGCTGGCCTGGAGAGCCAGTGGGCCAGGGGGCCCGCGCGGGTTCGAATCCCGCCCCCGGCGCCATAATTTCTCCTTAACACCTTGTCCGGAGCAAACCAATTTTATTTAGTAGAGGCTTCGACAAGAATATTTTTCATGGGATGAAGAAGCGCTTTAGGGTAATGACCCTATGGGGATGAAGCCTTTCGCCCCTCCTGACCATCAACAATAATGTGTATATAGGGATCAAGGTACGTGTATATCGCAGTTTACACCGCCATGTGTATGAAAGGATAAACTTATAATGGCGAAGAAATATCCCTATCAAAAAGGATTATTGAGAATAAATAATGAGCGGGTGTCCAGAGGTATTGAGCGAAAGGATATTTCGATACATCGTAAGAATAGCGGGTACAGACATTGATGGCAGCCTGAAAACTGCTTACGGACTCGCTGAGATAAAAGGTGTCGGTGTCAATCTGGCTTATGCGATGTGTCGAGTTCTAGGAATAGATCCTGAGATGCGCATAGGCTATCTCACTGATGAAGAGATAAAGCGGATAGAGGAGTTCCTAAAATCACCTAAAGAATACAAGATACCTATATGGATGCTCAACAGGAGGAAAGACTATACGATCGGCAAAGATCTACACTTGATAGGGCCCGAACTAATATTCTATGTTAAACAGGATATCGAGCGTGAGAAGAAGATTAAGAGCTGGCGCGGTATAAGGCATGCACTTGGACTGAAAGTCCGTGGACAGCGCACACGTACAACGGGTAGGCTAGGAATAACCGTTGGTGTCCGTAAGAAGAGGAGGTGATTCTTGAATGGGTGATCCAAGAAAACCACGTAAGAAGTGGGAGGGACCACGTCACCCCTGGAGAAAAGAA
Organism: Desulfurococcales archaeon; assembly: GCA_026985375.1. Lineage (GTDB taxonomy): Archaea > Thermoproteota > Thermoprotei_A > Sulfolobales > Desulfurococcaceae > JAADCY01. Next base: position 4,269 of record JALSQP010000148.1, read on the forward strand.
GTACTTGAAGAAGAGCTGAGACTGCTTGGAACATATGGTCTTAGGAACAAGAGGGAGCTATGGATTGCCAGCACTATTATCAGGAAGTTTAGGCACCAAGCACGCTCACTACTAGCCGCACCTGCAGAAGTACGAGCCGAAGCAGAGAGAGCCCTCCTGAGGAGACTATATCACCTTGGATTACTACCGGAAAACGCTGCTCTCGAAGATATTCTATCGCTTAAAGCCGAGGATCTTCTTGAAAGAAGACTACAGACTATTGTATACAAGAAAGGCCTCGCCAGAACGATCTATCAAGCACGCCAGCTAATCGTTCACGGTCACATAGCTATAGCGGGTAGAAGAGTCACATCACCCGGATACATAGTCTCGAGAGAGGAAGAAGAGCTTATTGATTACGCACCTACAAGTCCATTCAAGAAAAAAGCTGAACAAGCCGCGGAGGGCGAGGCCTAATGTCATTTATGGGTAGAGAGCTTAAATGGGGTGTAGCCCACATCTATAGTAGCCTTAACAACACAATAGTGCATATCACAGACCTAACAGGCGCCGAAACGGTCAGTAGATGGAGCGGTGGCATGGTAGTTAAAGCGGATCGAGAAAAACCGAGCCCCTACGCAGCAATGATAGCGGCGAGCAGAGCAGCCGCCGAAGCCATGGATAAAGGCATAACTGCACTTCATATTAAAGTAAGGGCGCCGGGAGGCCATGGACCTAAGACGCCTGGTCCAGGCGCACAAGCAGCGATCAGAGCATTAGCCAGAGCAGGGTTCATTATAGGCAGGATTGAGGACGTGACCCCAATACCTCATGATACGACTAGAAGACCGGGTGGCCGTAGAGGTAGGAGAGTCTAATCTGTAATTTTCCCGGTGATATACTTGGAGATCAAGATTTTGGAGAAATCGCCTAATAGGGTAAAATTGTATCTAAAAGACATTCCCCTACATATTTTGAATTCTATAAGGCGAGCAATGATCGCTGATGTCCCGACTATGGCTATAGATACTGTCGTATTTACAGTTAATAGCACGATTTTCTATGATGAATACATAGCGCACAGACTTGGGCTCATCCCCCTTACAAGTGAGGCTGCCCTCGAGAAATACAAGCCTCCAGAAGAATGTAGAGAGGCTTCAGAGAGAGGATTGTTTACAGAAGATTGTTTTGTAAAACTCGATCTCGAGGGAGAAAATCCGCCAAATTCTAATATCATCATAACACTTTACAGTGGTGATCTAAGAACAAGTGATCCCGATGTAAAACCTGTATATGACAAGATACCAATCGCAATACTTAGCCCCGGCCAAAAGATTAGTTTCGAAGCCTACGCGAGGCTTGGCAGAGGGAGAGAACACGCTAAGTGGAGCCCAGTATCGGTTGCTGCTCATAAGTTCATAGCTGACATAATCATCGACCATGAAAAATGCAGAGCACCAGAGTGTACAAACTGTATAAATGTATGCCCCAGAAACATATTGATAATTGATAACGATCAGGTAAAAGTTAGCTCAGACAGAGTATTTGATTGTAGCCTCTGCAAGGTCTGCGAAGAAGCATGTAAGTATCGGGCAATAAAGATTAATTGGCGCAAAAACGAGTACATCCTCCTAGTCGAAACCACAGGTGCATTAAGTCCAAAACGTGTTTTACTAGAAGCCATCAAGGTACTCGAGTCAAAGCTCGATAGTCTGGTGAAATCATTAAAGATGGAGGGGATCACTAAATGAGAAAGACTGGACCAACAAACATAGTGGTCAGAAAAACGATTCGCGAGCTAAGGAAACTAGCTAATACATACAAGGCCAAAATATGGGATGCTGTAGCTGATGAACTGGAGAAACCCAGACGACAGAGGAGAGCTGTAAACATAAGCAGGATAAACAGATACACGAAAGATGGCGATATAGTCGTTGTACCGGGCAAGGTCTTAGGCGCGGGACATATAGATCACCCTGTAACAGTCGGTGCATTAGCATTTTCAAAAACTGCTGCAGAGAAAATACTCAATGCTGGCGGCAAAGCAGTATACATACTTGACCTAGCCAAGGAAAACCCAAAGGGCACAAACATAAAGATCATAGGGTGAAAAAATGAGCGTAGAAAAAACCCTTTACATTGATGCTTCTGACCAGATACTGGGTAGGCTTGCAAGCATTGTAGCAAAGAAACTTCTTGAAGGTTACAGAGTATTTATTGTCAACGCGGAAAAAGCCGTGGTTAGTGGAGAGCGTAAAAGAGTCATAATGGGATACAAGCTGATCGAGAAAGTAACAACACATTACAACCCATACAAACACGGTATCAGGAGGCCGAAATCACCACATAACATTTTAAAAAGAACAGTTAGAGGAATG
>JALSQP010000149.1 GCA_026985375.1 Desulfurococcales archaeon
AAGATCTATGAGTACAACAACATTGTCAGAAAGAAAGGTTACTATCTGAAACCTGTGCACATAGTGGTGAAGAAACGAAGAGATGGGACAAGAGTCAAGTACTACTATTACGGACGTTACTGGTACAGGATCGAGATGCGAAAGAATGGATCTTCTAAAATTAAATGGATATACTTAGGCAAAGAAAAACCTGAAAAAGACCTTCCTGATCCGCCTGAGAATCCATTAGAGGGACTAGTTGTGAGAGTAGATGACGAAGGAGTAAGCCTAAATAAGTCCCTGCATGAGATACTAAAACTCGTAAAAGATCTTGTAGAAAAAGAAGAATAATCATGTTTTAATGATGATCCCTGAAGCACGTAATTGTGGAGATAATAATAATGTAGTGGGAAGGCTAATGTGATTAGCCTTGGAGAACTCTATCCTAATAAAGCATGCAAAATACATAGTTACTCCTGACGAGAGAGGTGAGGGAACGGATATTCTTCAAGATAAGGATATTCTTGTGGAGAACGGTGTGATCACATGTATTACTAGTTCATGTGGTGAAACATCTCCTCGAGGATCTATCCGAATAAATGCGGATAAATATGTAGTAATGCCGGCTATGATTAACTGCCATACACATGCAGCCATGAAAATATTCAAAGGGAGTCTTCCGGACATGGAGTTTTGGGAATGGCTAGACAAGATCGTCAAAATAGAAAGAAAGATTATTACTAAGGAACTAGTGTATCAGGGCTCCAAACTAGCTTCTATCGAAATGTTATTAAATGGTATTATTGGTTTCATTGATATGTACTATTATCCAGACGAGACTGTCAAGGCCGCATCGGAGTATGGGTTGCTTGTTAAGACGGGGCCGTACAGGCTGGATAATGCGTATGCGGTATTGTCGAGCATTAAGAATTATCCTAATGGATACCCAATCATAAACATTCATAGCCTGTACAAGAACGATCCTAGAATCATTGATAAAATGTACGCATTAGCCGAAGAACAGGGTTTACCCATACACATACATGTCTCCGAGACGCGTAGAGAAGTATACCTTATACGTAGGGAGACTGGGAAATGGCCTATACAGTACATGTACAGTAATGGGTGGTTAAACAAAAATGTTATACTTGCGCATCTTAACTGGGTTCTAAGCTCGGAGATCCCTTTGATCAGAGAAAAGAATGCAAAAGTTGTGAACTGCCCGCACTCAGCAATGAGGCTTGCAGAGGCCGGTTTTTGCCCTGTGTACGAAATACTTCGTGAAGGCATTATTCTCGGCGTGGGTACGGATGGATCTAGTGGTGACAGATACAATTTGTTGGACGAGATCAGAATGATGCTTCTCTTATATCGCCATAATTACTGGGATACGAGGCTCAAGCTCCCATACCTGTTCTCTAAGATCATGGTCAACTCTTACAGGATATTCGGTATCAAGGGCGGCTTGATAAAACCGGGTTGGCCAGCACATTTGTCCCTGTTCAAAATAGACGTTGTCCGGCATAGACCCCTAGGCACTAGTAACTTGTTGGCGAGCCTTATATTGAGCGGCGGTGCTGAAGCTGACTATGTAATGATAAATGGTGGTTTAGTTCTCACTCCTGAGATTAAGGCGAAACTTCACAGTGATGCAGAGAGAGTGTTGGATAAAATTGAGGAAAAACTATTGAGGATCATAGATTATTATGACGGTGAACTAATTGAATGAAAAACAATATAGAAAACTAGCTATAGCCGCTGTTATAGCAACGTTCACAGCATTCATATCATCTACTATAGCATATGTTAATGATTATGGCAGAATTTATGCTGGCTACGCGTTTTTCTGGCTATTAATGTTCCTGCTAGACATATACTTGCTAAAACATCCACCAAGACTGAGATCAGAAAAAGATAATTGCAAGTATCTTGAGGAGCTGACCCGCATAATAGCTGGTCTAGAAGACAAGTATAGTATGGTCAAGAAAGCGTCAAGGCTACTTAGCGAAGGCCTTACAGAAAAGATCAGGATTATCTGTAGTGAAAATACATTATCATTACTTAACAGATTACTAGAGGGTGATGAGAGTAGTAGGGAAAAACTTGTTGAGGCACTAGATAACTGCTACTCTACTCATTGTCGCGAAGCGAAATAATCCACCGCATCTTTGCATGTTCGAGAACAGGTATTAGTTTCCTTGCATCATAAATACTCTCCTTATCAATGCTGATCTCCGCGTATCCGGGTCTAGGACCTAGATCGTTTATCCTATAGCCATAGGGACTGAACGCACCGCTTCGACCAGCATATTTTTCACCGCTATGGCTCGACAATATAATGTACATAGTGTTTTCATGAGCCCTTGTTATCAAAATATGTTCTAGGATTTCTTCTTTTAGTGGTCCTCTCACCCATCCTGCCTGTACGATCACAGATTCGGCTCCTTTCAAAGCATATGTTCTAAAGAGCTCGGGGAACCTGATGTCATAACATATTGCAAACCCTGCTTTCACTCCTGCTAACTCAACTATCTGCGACGGCGACTCACCGGGTATAAAATAATCTGATTCCCTATACCCATACGCGTCGAATAGATGTATCTTCCTATAAACAGGCTCAATCCTTCCTGATGGGTAGATTAAAACTGTTGTGCTTCGAGATAATGGTGGTGTACCGGTTTTCTCGATAAGGTGTGCAACTATGATTGTAGAGTATTTCAATGCCATATCAGATAGATTAGACAGATACACACTATCTTCGAGGGGCTCAGCGATATCGTATACTTGTTCTGGTTTAAGTGATAATACATCCGCCATAGAGTACTCGGGGAGAACAACTACATCAGCCATGTTATAGCCACGATCAAGTATTTCTCCCGTGATCTTCAAGTTCTCTGTAGGATTTACACCATATTCTGCCTGCAGAATACCAACTATCATTACACGCTCATCTCCATGCTCTAAGAATGGTTTCTGGATTATTTTACTCGTTCTCTATTTCTTTCTTCTTAAGCAGTAGTTTCTTTACTTCATTAGTGGTATTCTTGGTAAGGATCTCATTTAGATCATAGACTTCTATCTTTATATCCTTAACTCTGAATTCCCCATCCTCCACATCGTATTCAAGAGTAATATTGACTATAGCTTCTTTTGGTACTTCAAACTTATTAATCAATACTTCATAGATAGCCGCATTTATCTCACTGATCTTCGCGTTAACTTCCTTAGAATCAATCTTCTTCTCTTTATAGAGAGGCCCTAATGAGGCATTAACTACTCTCCTAAGCTTTATAGCATAACCGCTGACCCTAACAGGCCCTGTCCTGACCATAGACAATTTTATCATCCAAGTAAATGATTTTGTCTAGGGATCATAATATTCCTTATCATGCGAGGTGAGCACATGTCGTACACGGTGCCGAAGTTAGCAGATATAAATGCCCGCTCCATGCTTTTCAGACATAAGAAAAAACTCCTGATTATAGGTCGTTGTGTTGAGATAGAGCATCCCGATATACTTGCTCAGTTCCCCGAAGAAGAGTATGGAGTACTTAGCGTATGCCTCGAGGCCGAGCATGTAAACATAGTGGGATTCAAGCTTGCTGGTATACTTGCAAGGGGTAGTTATGAAGAAGTAGCTGTTCTCACAGTTGATGGGAGCCTTCACTGTACCCAGCTACACTGGATGGTTGAAGAAACATGTAAGATCCTCGGCGATAGAGCTCCTAGGAGAAGCCATTATGTTATTTACAAAGGCAAACTATATAGAATAGGTGAAGACACGGTCAAGACAAGCAGGTATCTCTACAAGGTCAATAAACTGGTGTCGAGACAATAATTGTCTCGTGGGTGTATATGGATTTGATAGATTCATCGGTGGAGAGAATACTGAAAGCCTTTGACCTATCGGTAAAACGTATGCTTTCAATGAAAGGTCTTGATAGCAGGTTCATAATCCTAGGCTCAGTAATGATATATGTCTGGCTCGCCGTTATTGTGTTTATGAACATCTATGATCCCAACAATATATTCTTACAACTCATAGGAATGATAACAGGATTTGCGGGTCTCACAGTCATCTTCGCTTTCCAAGTAATTCTCTCCTACAGGATTTGTGAACATGTAAAACTCGCAGGATATTATATTTCCTACGCCAGGGATATTATATCATTGGCCAGTAAGAAAGTTCTACAAGAATATGATGAGTTCCTGGAGGAGGCTTATCTATGTAAGTGTCCCCACACCGAGTACAGCCCCTTAGCACTGATCCTCGGTTATCTGGCCATACTCTCTATGTACATCTATATCGCGCCTCTTTTCTATGCTGGATACTTGGCCATACTCGGTATTTTCGCCTACATATTATATGACGCGGCCATAGAACACCAGGAGATCGAGAGAAAAGTCAATAGCCTTCTTCTCAAACTTATCGGTATGGATGATGAGAACATGTCTTTTCATGAACCACCGGAGTTTAAACCAATCTATGTACTGGCCACTGTATTTACTCTAGGGCTTCATTTATTTGTCTGGCTATCGGGGATCAATTCCTACCTGGATGCCCACATAGTCGACCATAGGAGAATGTACGAATTATTCAAAAAGCGGTATGTCAGTATGTACTTGAGACAGTCATGAAGCCTTGATTGTTCCGATATCATCCGGGATCTTATAGCCGGGAAGTAGTGAAGCGATCTTCTTAATGCGTTCTTTGTCGCGGATATATTCTATGAAGGCCTTCACATACTCCTTATTTAGCCTATTCCTGAGTATTAGGAAGTCATACTCCTCCCATGCCAATGGTATGAAATCTAATCCGTAGAGGTAGGCTGCGGCCTCTATCGCTATACCTGTATCTGCTCTCCCATGCTTTACTGCAGCGGCGACAGCCGTGTGTGTTTTTACCTCGTAGGTATAGCCGTTGATAATCTTTTTAACTTCGTCGAAACTCGATCCTTTCTTCTCAGCTACTCTGTGGAGAAGGATATCCAGGAGAACCCTGGCTCCTGCCCCCCTTGTCCTATTGACTATTCTGACATCATTTCTTAGGAAGTCCTCTATGCTGTGTATATTTTTCGGATTGCCCTCCTGAACAACTATACCTATTTTTCTATCATAGCCTCTAATGATGACTGCTTTACCCTTCAAACCATATTTCTCTAGGAACGGTGTATTGTATCTCCCTGTTTCCTTGTCTAGAAGATGTGTGGGCGCTATATCGGCCTCACCTCTTATAACGGCTTTCCAACCTCCTGTGCTCCCCGTCACGATCACTCTAGAAATACTTCTTAATCCTGATTCGGCGAGAATACGGTGGATTAACATGTCATTGCTACCTATAATGTTCAGTTTACTGAATCCTCTTGTTTCATCGAACAACTCCACGGTAACTTCTTCATCTTCTAGCAGTAGATCTCTATCTTCAGGTAGGATCACGTAGCCATCACTATTGTATAGAGGCGATATCGCATCGCTCCTCATAGATACGGGGTAGGCCGTTAATCCTTTTTCTGACTCGACAAGCGCAACGGAGAGTAGCCATGTCTTGCCTAAGGGCTTCTTGATCCTATAGGGAAGCCTAGCCTTTAGCCTATATGTTCTCGTTCTCTTTAACCCAAGTATAGATGCTACTATGGGCTTGACTATCATGTTGAATATCATGAAGCATGACAGAGGAAACCCGGGGAGACCGAACAATAATTTATTCTTGGCGACGGCAACTACTGTTGGTTTCCCGGGCTTAACCTTGAGACCATGGATAATTATTCCCGGCTCGCCTATGTCCTCGAATACCCTATAAACCAGGTCTCCCACGCCAGCGCTTGTTCCTCCACTGGTTATGACTATATCTGCCCATCTTAACGCGTCCTCGACTGCATCGTAAACTTCATTGTAGTCGTCGGAGAGATGACCCATGAACCTTGCATCCGCCCCTAGTTGTTTGAGTCCTGCTGTGATGAGTTGGCCGTTGACATCATAGACTTTTCCCGGGCTTAGCTTCTTCCAGGGCTCTATTACCTCGTCGCCGGTTGAGAAAACCGCTATCTTGGGGCGGATGTAGGTCTTTATCCTCGTTATTCCCAGACCTGCAAGTAACCCTATCTCTCTGAATCCTAGTCTTGTGCCTGCCTCGAGAACGAGGTCTCCAAATGATATATCGTTTCCTGTTGAAGAGATGTTCTCTCCAGGCACGACGCTCCTATATATCTCGACCTCATCATTAAGCCTACGCGTGTACTCGACCATGACAACAGCGTCTGCACCGCGCGGGATCATCGCACCCGTCGCTATCTCGGCTGTTTCCCTAGGATCTATGCTTATCTCGGGGTGTTGGCCAGGCTTAACTGCACCTACTATTTTCAAGCGCACTGGATGAAGATCATCGGCGCCTGCAAGATCCTCAGAGCGCACGGCGTACCCGTCAACGAGGCTTCTATCGAAAGGAGGATGATCAATGGGTGAGTATATATCTTCTGCCAATACTCTTCCTAGAGCCTCTGTTATATCTACCTCCTCAATGCCAAGCGGTTTGAGCGGATAGTATCGCCCTATAATCTTTATGGCTTCATCGAGAGATACTAGTTTATGGAAAA
>JALSQP010000150.1 GCA_026985375.1 Desulfurococcales archaeon
GTATTTACGGAGAATTTCTTCTCTGATCGTTTCTAGATCGGCTATTCTATCTAGCACTATCTTGTCCCTAACGGTTAGTTCCCATGCTTTTATGTTGCTGAGCACATTCTTATCGATCAGGCTTAGAAGTTCTTTTGGAGCGACTAGTATTGTTGGTGGTCTTCTTATGGGTTGTGACCTATATAGTGTATCGTATCTTATGATCTCGTTTGATATAAGGGATGATATAAGAGCAGGTAGTAAGATGTAGTAATCGCCGCTCATCTCGGCGACCATAAATGATGTTGCGAACGGAGTATTTGTTGCCGCTCCAAAGAACGATGCTATCCCCATGTATGCGAAGAAGTACGCTGGTATCCCTGTGGTTGGTGATCCTACTATTATACCATAGAAAAGACCCAGTATTCCACCAATAAACACTGCTGGTGCGAATAAGCCGCCGCTTCCACCGCTTCCCATGCTGAGGCTTGTTGCAAGTATTTTAAGAAATACTAGGAGAAGGAGGCTCAAGGCTGTTCCGAGGCCAAATATGTTTATGTCTAGATTATTATTATGTGTCATTACCAGTATTTGGGACAACATTCCAGTTCCGCTTCCAAGAATGTACGGCACATAGTAGCCTATAATGGCCACGGGTATGACCATGACCGCTGGAATGACTGCTCTTTTTAAACCAATTATCCCTACTTTAGAGGCGAGTTTCTTCACCATATGGAAAGACTGAATATACAACCATGCAAAAACAGCTGACAAGAACGCTAGTGCAATATAATTCATTATCATGACCGGGGCGAAAAGCTCAACCATGCTATATACCATGCGAGGCAAGAGCCACGTATAACCCATAATATGTGTTGATACAGCATAAGCAGTTATAGATGATATCAGCGATGAAACTATTCCTTCCACCTCGATATCCCTCCTGTACAGTACCTCGACAGCGAATAATGCTGCTCCTATGGGGCTATGAAATACTGCCGAGAGCGCTCCAGCCATGCCTGCAACCATTAGTATCCTCTTGTACCGTAGGCCCAGCTTTAAGATCGTCGCGATAGAATAGCCTATTCCGCCTCCTATCTGTAGACCAGGGCCTTGAAGACCCCCGCTCCCGCCTGAACCTATCATTATTGAGGATGCTAAGGCCTTAACTATTGGTAAGTATAAGTGTAGTTTTCTCATATAATGGTACGCCTCTATAGTGGGATCGACTCCCGGGCCCTCGGCTTCAGGTGCAAATTTATAGACTATTAATCCGCTGATGAAGGCAGCAACAGGCAATACAACCAGTATTATGGCCCTGTTACTGGCCTCGAGAACATATATTGAGAGATCAGGTGTCCAGCCCGTATAGCCTGACGTCATGGCGTATCCGACGATATGTGCGACCAGGGACACCATATAGTAGAAGCCAACGCCTGTAAGACCAGATACTATTCCTATTATGATGCCGTAGACGATCTTTTTCTCAATATATGGGCCTAGCACTTCGCCCGCATCTCCTCATCGTGTATCAATACCTGTACTGTAAAACAATGTCTGCCGGCCACGTATCAATAATATCTATGTTATTGGGATAAAACACGTACGAAGGATTATTTAGATTAGAGATGAGTGTTTTTAGCAGAAAAGCTTTCTATCTCCTTTCCTCGAGAAGTAATCATCGAAATATTCTATATACTTGAATATATCATCAGGGAGTATGAGTACATAGTCTCCCGGACCATACTTCTCCTTGATCTTCCCATATGCACTTAGCACTGCCCCCGAGCTGAGACCAACGATTAATCCCTCCTTCCTAGCCACTAGGATCGAGGCCTCTATGGCCTCATCCCTGGTCACATCGACTATTTCATCTATCTCTGCATTGGTGAGCCATTTTGGTTTGGCTTCAACTCTTTTTATCCCGGGTATTGATGAACCCTTTGCAGGTATAACGCCGATTACTTTGACCCTATTACCATACTTCTTCTTGAAATACATTGATAGTGCGCTAATGTGTCCTGATGTCCCTATACCAGCTATTATGGCGTGGGGCGGGCTCCGCCCTATACTTGAGAGCTGCTCGTCGAGCTCTGGCGCGGTATACTTCATATGAGCCTCTAGATTATCATCGTTCTCGAACTGGTTGAGGTTCATTGCACGGTCTTTCTTAGCCTCTTTCTTCACTATCTCTACCATTTCGGGGGATATTGTATCGTAATCTGTTCGGATGATCTCCGCTCCCAGTATCTTGAGCAGTACCTCTGTGATTCTAGGGGTTGGTCTCGGGATATATGCTCTGAACTTTATCCCGAGAATATTGGATATAGATGCCAGGGCTATGCCTACGTTGCCAGATGTTGCCTCGTAGATTTTTCCACACTCAATACATTTCTCGTGTGCCTTGACAACCATGTTCCAGACAGGCCTATCCTTTATACTGTGACTAAATGGATTAAAAAATTCGAGCTTAGCCCACAGATTATACTCTCCCGTAGAAAGTGAAGATAATCTGACTAAAGGTGTAGGCCATATATGTGGTATGAGCTCTATGACGCTCTTGAAAACACGGTATCCTGAGTCAGGCTTCATAGTTTTATCCCCTTATCTATGTGAGAAGTCTTTGTATGCTTCTGAGTTATACTGATTATTATTGGTTATTAATAGTGACTGGGGAATACGTGTTAATTACTATATAGATAACTGATTCCCTAAAGCTCCTGTATCCATGTTCTTTATAATATTGCCGTTTTCGTCCATGATTTCCAGTTCTAACCTGTAGGTACATGCTCTGCACAGATCGTGGGATGCTGGTTCCCCACATATGTGGCAACTCCTGATCTCGCCCTCTATGATCTTGTTCGTCTTGTCTTCTAGGAGCTGTATTATCCGGAGGAGACTCCGCAACATAGAGTATTTAGTCCCAGGATACATTTCTTCGAGCTTATTGATGTATTTTCGTAAATGCCAACGTATGCTCTGCTGTGCGTATGGGCACTCCACGAATCTTGGGTAGAGATTGTTCAGGACAGCGTAAAGAGCACTCTCTTTTTCGAGTATCTCGTAAAAAGGCTTTACTTTTCTTATGAATCTGGGATGGCCCGCTGTGCCACTTACCGGGCCTAGTCTGACTATCTTCTCCCAGCTATTCTTGACTATGTTCATCAGGTAGGTCTGGATCACGTCGTCGAGGTTGTGTGCTGTCGCGATAACTGTTCCGCCCATCTCTCTGGCCGCCTTGTTGAGCAGGTATCTCCTAAATACTCCGCAGTAGCTACATGGGTGGTAGGGCAGTTTTTTCCGTCTGCCTATCTCTATTATCTCGTCGAGGGAGTATCCCAGCTCGTCTCTGAATCTCACGATCCTATATTCTACGCTGAGTTCCTCCGCTACTCGTAGGAAGTCCTTGATCGTTGTCTCCCGATAACCCTTAATCCCCTCATCCACGAGTAATGCCTTAATCGTCCAGCCTGGGACGCGTTTGGACAGCTTCACCAAGTAGTGGAGGAGAGCGAGAGAGTCTTTTCCGCCGGACACGGCGACTATTATTGTTTCTTTCTCACTGAACATCTTGTACTTCCTGATTGTGCGTCTGACCTTCTTGTCGAAATATTCTAGGAAGTGTTTCTTACAATATGCTCTCCCCAAGGCTTTGGAGACATAAACCGCTTTCCTCCCACAGAAACTACAGTTAACCACCTGATACCACCGGGTAAAGTATTATAAGGTCGTCCTCACCCACTTCCTCGTCCTCAGCCACTACCTCGCCGTTCCTAGATACAATATATTCTTCGGGATTGAGATCCAGTTTCTCGAGCACATCTCTAATTCTAGCTCCGTTCTCTACTTCAACGAGCCACTCCTGATCAGTATCTATGATCTTCACCTTAACCCTGACCAACGCCTCATCCCATTGGTGTTGAATACTCATTACCCACTTATAACGCGATTGGATACATTAATGGCATGGGATCACATATTATAGTAGGATGCCAATAAGAATAATATTGTATAAACATCATAGTATGTGATGCTGTATTGAAGCCCAAAACAGTATATCTGACTGTCAATGGAGTGAAGCTCAAGATCCTCCTTAGAAGAGGAAACAACCCCAACATCATATTATTGCATGGAATGCCAGGTCAGATGAGTAACTGGAAGCATGTGCTTAGGCTTCTAGAGACAAAGAAGTATACAGTAGTTGTCCCGGATATGAGGGGCTATGGGGGCTCCGAGAAACCTGAAGAAGTGAGTATTGATGATTATGTGGAGGATCTTAGAGGTATCATGGAGTCACTGGACCTAGACCCCTTTATGACTCTTGTCGCAGGACATAGTTTCGGATGTGTAGTTGCTATGGAATACATTGTCAAGCACAATGATATACCAGCAACGCTTCTTGTCGGGCCGCCATATGAGTTGAAGATGGATCTAATGGACAAGATAATCGTTCATACTCCGCATCTATTCTGGAAGCCATTATTCTTCAAGAACAACCCATTGACGAGAAGGTTTTACCGAAAAATGTTCTTCAGCCCTAAGACTCCCTACAAGATCTTCCAAGATTTCATGAAAGATAACACTGAGTATATTGAAAGTTTGCCAGCACATGTATTCAGGTACTCCAGATTCTTTGATGGGTGGAGAGCTCCTGAAAAACTAAGAGAGGCTCGTGTCAAGGCCGAGATAATTGTTGGAAGAGACGATATAATTACACCTCCTGAGGCCGCCAAGAAGATAAATGGACTTATACCTGATTCTAAATTGATTGTCGTCGAGGATGCTGGACACATGATCCTTTATGAGAAGCCTGATGTGGTTGCATCATCTATTATTAGACTTGTTAACTCT
>JALSQP010000151.1 GCA_026985375.1 Desulfurococcales archaeon
GAGGATCGAATAACTATTCCTTCAAGCAACGTGAGGGGCTATAGGGGGCCCAAAGCATATGAGAAGCTCGACGAAGATGGTATCGTCACACCCGAAACACCTGTGAGAGGCGGAGACGTACTAATAGGTAAGATAAGCCCGCCGAGATTCTTCACCGCGCAAGAATATACTGTGGGAGCAGGTATAACGAGACAAGACGCAAGCATAGTGACTAGACACGGCGAGAAAGGCGTAGTAGATGTAGTAATGATAACTACAGATGGAGAAGGTAACAAGCTGGTCAAGGTTAGGGTCAGAGACCTGAGAATACCGGAGCTCGGAGACAAGTTTGCATCAAGACATGGACAGAAAGGAGTTATAGGGCTGATCGTACCTCACGAAAACATGCCATTCACAGAGGATGGCATAGTCCCAGACCTAATCATAAACCCACACGCATTTCCGAGCCGTATGACTGTAGGCCAGTTAATCGAGAGCATCGCGGGCAAGGCTGCAGCACTCGAGGGACGCTTCATAGATGCAACACCATTCTATAAAGAATCCATTGAAAACCTACAGATAACTCTGAAGAGGTACGGATATCCCGAAACAGGCATGGAGGCAATGTATGATGGCAGAACAGGTGAGATACTACACTCGCCGATATTCATAGGGATCGTCTACTATCAGAAACTACACCACATGGTCGCAGACAAGATACATGCGAGAGCCCGTGGACCAGTCCAGATCCTCACCAGACAGCCTACTGAGGGTAGAGCGAAGGAGGGAGGACTACGTTTTGGCGAGATGGAGAGAGATTGTCTAGTAGGTCATGGTGCAAGCCTACTGCTCAAGGAACAGATGCTGGACAAGAGTGATAGGACGATAATATATGTATGTGAACTATGCGGGCATATTGGATGGTATGACCGTGTACGTGGTAAATACATATGTCCAGTACACAAGGATAAAGGAAAACTCAAGCCAGTAGAAGTATCCTATGCATTTAAGCTTCTACTCCAAGAGCTTATGAGTCTATGCATAATGCCCAGACTAAGAATCAAAGACATCGCGCGTGAAGAATGAGGTGACACCTTATGCCCATCACTACAAAAATAGGCTCCATTAAGTTTGGAATACTTTCACCCGACGAAATACGTAAGATGAGCGTCACAACGATTATGACCAGCGAGGTCTACGACAATGATGGGGCACCGATCGATGGCGGCGTAATGGATAGACGGCTCGGCCCTATAGAGCCCCGTGAAATTTGTCCCGTTTGTGGAAACACAAGAGACTCCTGCCCGGGACACTTCGGCCGCATTGAGCTGGCACGTCCCGTCATACATGTTAGCTTCGTCAAACACATACACATGTACCTCAAGACAACATGTAGAGCCTGTGGCAGAATAAAGATCAGCGAGACTGAGAGACAGAAATATCTCGAACTGTTAAAGAATCTCGAGGAGCTAGGCATAAGGTATCTCGAAAAGAGATTGTTCGAGTACATAAGGAGAAAAGCTGCAGCCGCACAGAAATGTCCTCATTGCGGTGCTAAGCAGTACAAGATAAGGCTCGAGAAACCACATACATTCTATGAAGACAGGGGCGAGGAAGGACAAACTAAGCTGAGCCCGATAGAAATTAGGGCTAGACTTGAAAAGATACCAGATGATGACGTCAGACTACTAGGAGGAGATCCTGACGACGCACGACCAGAATGGATGGTGTTAACCGTTCTACCAGTACCACCACGAGCTGTCAGACCATCTATCCTTCTAGAAACAGGTATTAGGAGCGAGGACGACCTAACCCATAAACTTGTAGACATAATAAGGATCAATAATAGATTAAGAGAACACATTGAAACAGGTGCTCCTAACGCTATAATAGAGGAGGAATGGGAGCTCCTACAATATCACGTAACAACATATTTCGACAATGAAGTACCAGGAATTAGCCCCGCGAAGCACAGGAGCGGCAAGATTCTAAAGGGCATCGCCCAAAGACTCAAAGGAAAAGAAGGAAGATTCCGTGGAAACCTCAGCGGAAAACGCGTCGACTTCTCTGCTAGAACAGTGATTAGCCCTGATCCTAACCTCAGCATAAACGAGGTAGGAGTACCGATAGACATAGCCAAGATCCTAACAGTGCCAGAACGTGTCACCCCGTGGAACATAGATGAGCTCAGACGATATGTGCTTAATGGACCTGAGAAATGGCCAGGAGCAAACTATGTGATTAAGCCTGATGGACGTAAGATAAATCTTAAATACGTTGACCGTAAGGCGTTAGCAGAAAGTTTGGCGCCTGGATTTATAGTGGAGAGACATCTCAAGGACGGAGATATAGTTCTATTCAACAGACAGCCATCACTCCACAGAATCTCGATAATGGCGCATGTAGTGAGAATATTGCCATATAAGACGTTCCGATTAAACCTGCTGGTATGTCCACCATATAATGCAGACTTCGATGGAGACGAGATGAACCTCCACGTACCACAGAGTGAAGAAGCGAGAGCCGAAGCCAGACTATTAATGCTCGTCGAGAAACATATACTAACACCACGTTATGGAGGACCAATCATAGGAGGACTACAAGACTACATTAGTGGAGCATTCCTTCTAACAAACAAATCCACACTACTAACCAGAGAAGACGTCATAGATCTCCTAGGCGTAGCGAATTACCGTGGAAGACTTCCAGAACCAGCTATACTCAAGCCAGGTCCCTATTGGACAGGAAAACAACTTATCAGCCTATTCATACCCAAAGACTTCAACTATAAGCGTCCCGCAAAAATAGCGAGCGCATCTGCACTAAGATGTATTGATGAAGACTGCCCACACGACAGCCTAGTGATTATCAAGAGGGGCGAGTTCCTCATCGGAGTACTCGATAAAGCTAGTATAGGTAGAGAAGAACCAGAGAGCTTCATCCACTGGCTAGTTAAAGAATACGGCGAAGACATGGCACGATTGTTCATGGACTACGTCTACAGGATGTTCCTAAGGTACTCAGAGAAACATGGCTTCACAATGGGCTATACGAACCTGTTACTACCGTCAGAAGCAAAGGAGCACATCAAAAGGATCATTGAAGAGAAAAAGAAAGAAGTATACGAGCTTATCGATAAGTATAGAAAAGGGGAGCTCGAACCAAGACCAGGTAGAACACTCGAGGAGACGTTGGAGGACGAGATAATCGATCTCCTATCAAAGAAGCTCCTAGACGACGTTGCCGATGCTATAACGCCATACTTCACACTAACAAACCCAGTAATAATAATGGCTAGAACAGGTGCGAGAGGAAATCCGGTAAACCTCACACAGATGGCGGCACTGCTTGGACAACAGACAATCCGAGGAAGAAGAATAGTCCGCGGATACTTCAATAGGACACTGCCACACTTCAAGCCTGGAGATCTGGGCCCAGAAGCAAGAGGGTTTGTTGCCCATGGATTTGTTGATGGCTTAAACCCCATAGAAATGTTCTTCCATGCGGCAGCGGGTAGAGAAGGACTAACCGACACAGCCGTAAGAACAAGCCAGAGCGGATACATGCAGAGAAGACTCATAAACGCGCTCCAGGATCTACGTGTAGAATATGATGGTACCGTGAGATTACCTACGGGTGAAATAGTACAGTTCAGATATGGTGAAGATGGAGTAGATCCCATGAAGAGCGACCATGGCGAATCCGTGAAGATAGAAAGAGTGATTGAAAAAATCATAGGGTGGAGAATATGAAAAAAATCAAGTCGATCAAAAAACTAGAGACCATTCTCAAGGAGAATCTTGAGGGAAATGTCAGTAAGGCTGTTTACGAAAAACTCAGAGAGAAACTCATCGAGATATACAAGGAGCATGGACTATACGAGGAAGAACTACAAGCAATAATCGAGGAGACTATAAGAAGATATGATATAAGCCAGGTAGAGCCAGGAGAACCCGTAGGCACCGTTACTGCGCAGAGCCTCGGCGAACCATCAACCCAGATGACTCTAAGAACATTCCACTATGCAGGTGTCAGAGAATTCAACATCACCCTTGGTCTACCCAGACTAATAGAGATCGTTGACGCGAGGAAAAAGCCCAGTACAGCGATAATGGAGATCTACCTCGACGAGGAGCACAAATACTCTGAGGAAAAAGCCAAGGAGATTGCACGGAAGATAGAGACAACAACAATCGAGAACATTGCAAAGGAAATAATAGTTAACCCATTCGAAGGAGCCATAATAGTTCTCGATCCAGAAATGCTAATGGACAAGGGCGTCACTCCTGAAACCATCATAAAAGTTCTCGAAAAACTAAAACTGGGTAAAGTCTACCAGGACGAAGAAGATCCTAATACTATAAGAATAGATCTCAAACCTGAGAAAGCCGATTACACCAAGATAGAGAGAATACGTGTTAAGATCTCCAAGGCGAAGGTAAAGGGTATCAAAGGCATAAACAAGGTGATTATACAGAAAAGAGGAGACGAATACATACTTGTTGCCGAAGGAAGCAACCTAGCAGAAGTCATGAAGATACCGGGTGTAGACTATAGGAGAGTATACACTAACAACATAGCAGAAATAGAAGAGGTCCTAGGAATAGAGGCCGCCCGCTCAGCGATCATTAGAGAAGTCGTAAACGTGCTAGAAGACCAAGGCCTCGATGTTGATGTAAGACATGTTATGCTCCTTGCAGACATGATGACATGGACAGGCAAAGTGAAACAAGTAGGAAGAATGGGTATAGCCGGAGAAAAAACAGGTGTTCTCGCAAGAGCTGCTTTCGAAATGACTGTCCAGAAGCTGGCAGAAGCAGCTGTTTCCGGAGAAGAAGACCCGCTCGTAGGGGTTACCGAGAACGTAATTGTTGGTCAGCCCGTACCTGTAGGTACGGGAATTGTAGAAATATATATGACTCCCTATAAACCCTATGGGCGTGGAGAAGAAGAGTAAGAGGTGTAAAAATAGAAATGCCCTCGATAGTAGATTTCGTACGTGCCCTGCAAATGACTTTCAAAACAGGAGAAGTAGTCATAGGGAGCAAGAAAACATTAAAACTAGTCCTCCACGGCAAAGCCAGATTAGTCGTCATAGCGAACAATGCGCCGCCAGAGCTTAAGAGAGACATAGAATACTACGCAAGGCTCTCAAATATACCAGTGTTCCAATTCCCAGGCACCAATATAGAGCTAGGAGCACTGGCTGGCAAACCATTCGGTATAGCAGCGCTTGCCATCGTCGACCCGGGCCAGTCTAATATTTTAGAGCTAGTAGAGGAGGGGATTGAAGCATGAGTGTAGAAGGCAGGAACGTAATAAAACTGACACCAGAAGAATTCCGATACATGGCTCTCCTTCACGAACTAACAGGAGTACATGTGCGTGATTGTATAGTCGACGAGGAAAACGGACGCATAATATTCCTAGTAAATCCCGACGAGATAGGCAGAGCCGTAGGTCCTCGAGGAGTATATGTACAAAAATTACGAAAACTTCTAGGGAAGAACATAGAAATTGTCGGATTCAGTGAGAATCTAGAAAATGCCGTACGCTATTCTCTAGCGCCAGCCAGAGTAAGAGAAGTAAAGCTAGTCAATAGGCCTGGCGGTAAAAAAGTAGTGTACGTCAGTGTCGAACCAAAAGACAAAGGGCTTGCCATCGGGAGAGGGGGCAAGAACGTCGCAAGGGCTAGAATAATACTGAAAAGATATTTCGGCATAGATTCCGTAATAATAGCCTAAACTTAAATCTTAAATACAGAAAGATAGTGTTTAAGAACCCCTACCAGACTAGTTGAAATGAATAGAGGGTGACAGAGAAATGGCTGGCAAGAAAGCACCAAACGGGCTATTCGCGGCAAGAAAGCTTAAGAAGAAAAGGCTAAAGTTTAGGTGGAGCCAGCGCGAATTCAAGATCAAGATGCTCGGCCTCAAGAAGAAACACGATCCATTAGAAGGTGCACCAATGGCCAGAGGCATAGTACTAGAGAAGGTAGGCGTTGAAGCTCGTCAGCCGAACTCAGCTGTCAGAAAATGCGTCCGTGTACAGCTAGCCAAGAACGGGAAAGTAGTAACAGCATTCGTACCATTCGATGGTGGAATAAACTACATTGACGAGCACGATGAGGTAATAATTGAGGGTATAGGAGGTCCCCGTGGACGCTCGATGGGTGACATACCAGGTGTACGCTATAAGGTTATAATGGTGAATGGTGTATCACTGAAAGCATTATATCTTGGTAAGAAACAGAAGCCTATACGCTGATACTCCTATAAATAGATCATTTCATCATTCGGAATAATTTATTGGACGAACTCTTCTCTCCAATTTAATTCAACAAGAAGTTTACTTAAATTCAGTATATATCATTAAATTCTTCATCATCGTCCATATCGGTTTCAGATTCCTCGTCAAGGAGATCATTCATAGCCATTTCTTCCTGCTCATCGATAAGCTGTCTACGCACAT
>JALSQP010000152.1 GCA_026985375.1 Desulfurococcales archaeon
GATCTCGTATTCACCGCCGTTAGATGCAGCTGTCTCCTCGAACATCCTCACGACTTTCGGGTCGGGATCATATCCCTTAGGACTAGCTATTATTATCTTGCCGCCTAGTATACCGATTCCTAGCATGAGGCTATGTAAGACATTGTCTCTGCCGTCACCGACGAACACTATTTTGAGCTTCTTAAGATCTCTGCCTTTTTTCTCCATAATAGTATAGATATCCGTCAATGCCTGCGCTGGGTGGAGCAGATCGCTAAGACCGTTGATCACGGGGACACGACTATATTGCGCGAGCTTGACGAGTTTTTCGTGCTCGTATACGCGGGCCATTATGCCGTCGACATATCGTGATAAGACTCTAGCCGTGTCCTCAATGGTTTCTCCTCTGCCTAACTGTAGGTCTCTCCAATTCAAATATAATGCGTCGCCGCCTAGTTCAAGCATGGCTGTCTCGAAGCTTATTCTTGTACGGGTGCTAGGTTTTTCAAAGAGGAGTGCTAGATGCCTCCCTCTTAAGACCGGTATGATCCTTTCTCCAGCCAGGTATCTTTCCTTAAGCATCCTCGCAGTGTCTAGCATGAATTCTAGTTCTTCGCGTGTGAAATCAGCTAGTGACAAGAAGTGCCTGCCTTTCAGACTTGTGACCATTATTACCACCTATTCAATTACTAATGGTTCTTGTCTAGTTAAGAATTGAGCGGTGAGACACCACTAAGAACAATGACGCCGCGGCGAAGCCGATCAATGCTGTTAGTGACATATAGGTGAAGGCTATGATGGCTCCATACATCTGATACAGTTTTCCGAGAATGATATTCCCCACCAGATATGCTAAACCATATATTCCATGCATATATCCATAACCAGCTCCACGTGTCCTAACTGGTAGAAGGAGACCAGTGATTATACGTCTAAGTGTGTCGTTGAAAGCCATATATAGTCCGAGCATGACGAATGATATTATTGCAACTGGTGGAGATGGTATTACCACTAGGATCACTCCAGTTATGAATGTGAAGATGAAAACTATTGGATAAAGATACCTTCTTCTGGCGCCCATCTTGTCGCTGATAAGTCCCACTGGATAAGCTATTAAGGCATATACGGTGTTAGAGATCATTAGGAAGAATAGACTGTATTCCTTGCTCCAGCCTAGTTCGATCGATCTGACCAAGATGAATGCTTGGCTAAACCCCGATAATCCAGACATCCCTACAGATAATAGGAAGAACCAATATTCTCTGGACAGTTTACCTGTAGAAACCGTCTTGAGTGTCCTCCTCTCTTCGCCCTGTAGACATAATTTCTTCTCTGAGATAATCGTTGCTATGAGGAGAAACGCTAATAGTCCGGGCACTAGGCTCAATATGAAGACTCCGCCGAATCCTAGAAATGGCAGTATAAAGAATGCGAGTAGAGGACCTATCATAGCTCCCAGTGTATCGAGGCTCCGATGTAGCCCGAAGGCTTTGCCCCTATATTTTGGAGACGCGCTAAAAGATAGTAGTGCGTCGCGCGGAGATGCCCTAATCCCTTTTCCAATGCGATCAACAACTCTTATGAGGGCTATGACTGGCCAGGAACACGTAAAAGCGAAGAAAGGTTTGGAAACAGATGATATGAAATAACCTGTTGTAGCGAGTAATTTGTACTTCCCAACACGATCAGCCAGTTTTCCACTTATAAGTCGCATCAAGCTATCAAGAAATCCTCCTAGACCCTCTACAAAACCTATTATATCTCTACCGTATCCAAGCGATAAAATATAGAAAGGAAGAACGGCATAGACGGACTCGCTACTAATATCGGTTAATAGACTTGTAGCACTGAGGGCATAGACGTTCCTACGATTGAAGCATTCCTCTCCGCTACCCATAGAGCTTCCCTATGAACCTTTCTATTATTATCTCGATATCCTTATTGAGACCATATTTTTTTAACAAATGATGAAGAATTTGTCTGGCCTTCCCCTGCTCGACAAGGTCATTCATCCTATAAACGAGTAATTTATCTTTCTCGGCATGAACCATCTTCATAAGATCCTTTTTAACGATCTCGATAATTTTATCAATAGCCTTGTTCCTGTAAATATTGATCTTACCATCAGCGATGACAACATCATAAGAGGGGACGATCCAGGTACTCTTCTCATTAGAGGCGATAATAATATTTAGATAATACAATGATTCACCCAAACCAGGACTATGAATCATTGCGTCCTCGTAGAACCGACGGAAGCCGGCAAGTTTAGATGCTATGTAATCAATACATTTCTCAACATCCTTGAACATCGTGTATATATGATTGACTTTACCCTTCATCTCACGCTCTATGTTTCTCTTTTCTTTTACAAGAACCTGTAACTTATTCCTCTCCTTTGTTATGAGGTTGTAGTACTTTCTCTTAACAAGATCGATCTCTGATTCGGCCTCTCGTCTCAACTCCTCTATCTTATGGAGAATGAGCTTTCTTTCTCTTTCCAGTCTTTTCAGCTCTTCTCTAAGGAGTTCTTCTTTATCGGCATATGTTGGGTCAGCGATCTTCTTTTTGATCTCAGTCAGTTCACGTTGAATCTGAGTACTCCTAAACAATAATTTTTCTATCTTGTAATGATAATTTTCTTCAATATTCTTCATTTCATTGTTCATCTTCATACTGAAATTCTGGATATTCGAATCAACAATCTTCCTCGTCTCCTCAAGACTTAGCTCTAATTCGCCGAAACGTTCATCATAATATTTCGTTATACTTGTTACCCATTCTTTGTACTTCTCGTATAGTAACGAGTGAGCCTGCTGAGTCAAAGACATCAGGTTTTCGAGCAAAGTGATACTTCTTATGTAAATATACTTTGTGCTCCGATACCCTTCGTCATGCTCAAGCACTAGACCCGTAAGACCAGTCGTCGTGGCAATGAAGAACAAATACTCTAAAGTATTTTTGATGCCTCCCGTTATGAGGCCAGGCACTTCTTGATACTCAATATCACTGTATTTTCCCGCATAGATCTCCGTTGCAAGTCGCTTAACTATCTTTAATCCTCTTATGAAATCATGCGTGGATGAAGCATCTATCTCCTCGACAGATTTAAGCAGGAGTGTTATTGGTGGAGACCATAGAGGCATCTTGGTATTCTTAAGCGTATATGCGTCTACCAATATTCCTTTCTCATCGAATACTTCTAGAAAAGCTATAGGATAATATGCTAGGACTATTTGCTTAGGTATTCTTTTTTTCTTCAAATAATCAATGAATAGATGAATTAACAAGTACTCTGGATAGCCAATTCTCTCACATGGATTTCCAGGGCTACGTATACATAGTCCTATGATACTTCTAGCGGGGCGTGAAATCCTCATAGCGATCACTTGCTCCGGTATCTAGGCCTGGATTATCTCTATACACTATATAGATTCTTCAATAACACCTATTATCAAAGACTAGTACGGAGAGAAATACAATTTATATCTAAGCAAAGACTAGACAATAGACAAGAATAGTAAATCTGGCTGGGGAAGGCAAGATGAGCAAACCATGGTATGTAGGTTATCTTGAAGGCAAGCACTGGCTCTCCAACACAGACTACGATATCGATACAATCTTCAAAGTGCTAGAAGCGGCCAAGGACTTGAAGGAGAAGTTCCATCAAAAGGTCGAGACAAAATACCTGCCGGGCAAGGTCCTATACCTAATATTCTATAACAAGAGCCTCAGAACAAGGAACAGCTTCCAGACAGGAATCTACCAGCTAGGTGGTATGGGTATCTTCATATCACCAAACGACGTATACACTCCCACCCTCCCAGAAGATATGGTGCCATACCAGACTGAAGCCATCCGTGATGTCTCCCGTGTCCTAAGCAGATATGGTGACGGAATTGCCATCAGAATCTATGGTGATCCGGCCAAGTGGGTCATCGGCCGCGGACATAGGATCATACAGGAGTTCGCCAAGTGGGCGAGCGTACCAGTCCTCAACATGGAGGACGACGTCTACCACCCATTCCAGGCTCTAGCAGACGCCCAGGCAGCTCTCGAGGCTATGGGCTGGCCTAAGGACCTAAAAGGAAAGAAGTTCGTGGTTAGCTATGCCTATAGTGGAGGACTAAAGCCTTTAGCAGTACCCCAGAGCGTAGCACTCATCGCCGCGATGCTAGGTGCTGACGTATACATTGCTCACCCACCAGGTTTCGAGCTACTCGACGACGTGATCGAGAAGGTGAAGAAGTACACCGAGTACTGGGGCGCAGAGTTCAAGATAACGCATGATATGGACGAGGCATTCGAAGGCGCCACATTCGTCTACCCGAAGGCATGGAGCCCGAAGGGCTTCTTCCCACCGTTCAACAGCACTGTAGACAAGGAGGGTGCAAAGGAGTATCAGGCCAAGTTCAAAGACTGGATCGTGACTATGGAGAGACTAGAGAAAGCCGGCAAGCCGTATTACATGCACTGTGGACCAGCAGACCGCGGACAGGAGGTAACTGACGAAGTACTAGACAGCTACGAGAAGAGCCTCTACTTCGAAGAAGCTGAGAATCGTCTACACGTCCAGAAGGCCGTAATGGCCATGGTAATGGGAAGTAAACCCTAAACTTTTATCCACCATACCCTAACTCTTTTTTTCTTTACTCTCTTCTCTTCCTTATCATTGGGGGAAACATGTGCTGGGAAATGACCATCATACCATGACTGTTTTAGTTGAAGACAATACAATTATTGTTAGAGGCATTGATTATGCCTTAAGCTTTTACCACTCATATTTGCTCCCGCTTTTCAAACTGGACTATAAGGATGAAAAACTTGTATTTACAAAAACAACAGGTGTTTGTAAAGGCCTCATATGTAATTACAACAAAGAAAAGCTTGAACTAATGTGTAGAATGCCAAATGAATGTGATTTGGGAGATATATTTTCACTATTGGGCATGGAATCCTACCAAAGGGCTTGGCGTAACCCTCGTATTGTGAACAGAGTAGTCGGATATATCATACCGGATTGTATCAGGAGAATAAGTATTCCTTCATTACCAGATGATAAAAAATTCATAATCGCAACAATAATTCTTAGTATGAATACAGATTACTATATTAATACACTAAGATGGATGAAAGAATTCATTAGATATAAGAGAATTAGATCCATGTCATACCAGGTAGAACTATTTAATAGACTTATAGCCCATCTTGACAAGATCCTCGACAAGGCAAATGATCCCGTAGAAGAAGCCGTCGAACTACTCTCACTAAAAGGAATAGGGGTCAAGACCGCCCATGCCTACCTACTGCATACATATGGATTAACCGATTATGCACCTGTAGACAGGTATTTCATGAGATTTCTTAATATAATAGGCGTTAGTGGTGTAGTGCCAGACAAGAAGAAATGTTTAAGGTCAGGGTTAGACTGCAAGTCCTGTACATATAGTACTAGCTGTATCTACGCCCTAGCGAAGAGAAAACTTGGAAGCTTGACCGGCATTATACAATCACTCATATATTGTCTGCTCAGAACAAGAAGCAAGAGGAAAATCAGCACGGTAGAGGCAATATTGATACGGTTCTCATACATTCTAGAACAACCTAATTATTGTCTGAGGAATGAGCTATGACAGGATTCGATCCGTTCGTGCTTGCCGAGAAGGTTAGAGAAAAAATTGTGCAAGTAAGGAACGGCATAGAGTATAGGATGTACTATAGGTTCCGCGGGGGCAAATGGTATGGAGGTATAGCGACAGGCGATGTTGTAGGATGCAATCTTAGATGCAAGTTCTGCTGGTCATGGAGGTATAGCCATGAATGCAAGAATGGTAAATTCTATAATGCATATCGGGTTTTCCGCAGATTAATCGATATCGCATCTAGAAGAAGATACAGGTATCTACGTCTAAGCGGTGGTGAACCGACGCTGTCGCAACAGCATTTGTTACAATTACTTGATCTAGTAGACGGGACCGATTACCTATTTATTCTAGAGACCAATGGTCTTCTCATAGGCTATGACAAGAAGTTTACAGAAAAACTTGCTAGCCACAAATCACTTATTGTAAGAGTATCGTTTAAAGGCGCTTCACCCGATGAGTTCGAGAGGCTGACCGGGGCTTCGGAGAAATTTTACGATTATCAGTTCAAAGCCCTCGAAAATCTTATCGATGCAGGCCTCGAGCCTGGTGAGAGGGTGTATCCGGCAATAATGCTTAGCTTCTCAGAGCCTGAGAACATTAAATGTTTTATTGAGAGACTCAAATCAATAGATCCTGCTCTTCCAGGATCAATAGATCCTGAGTACGTTATCCTTTATCCACACGTCGTAGAGCTTATGAAGAGATACGGGTTAAAGCCTAAGAAAGCATTTAGGCCAAACGGATTACCAGGATTTATGATCTAGACTCTCCTACCACATTAGGATTTTTAAACCATATTATGTTGAAAAGAAAAAGATATACTAAC
>JALSQP010000153.1 GCA_026985375.1 Desulfurococcales archaeon
TATCTACCTTAACCGCTACTCGTCCAATGCTGAGCGCCTCTTTTACGACTTTCTTAAGATCATCATTAGAGACCAGTTTTTCTGCATAACCGGTTATCTCGATGGGTATTTCTTTGCTGACCATCCTTTTCAACTCAGGTACAGTACCCATCGCTATTATTCTTCCCTTATTGATTATCGCCACATTGTCGCAGATGACCTCTACCTCCCACATGTTGTGGCTTGTAATGAGGACTGTTCTCCCCTCCTCATGGGCAAGGCTGACGATCAGCCTCCTTATATGCCTTGAGCTCGCTGGATCAAGGCCGAGGGTGGGTTCATCCAGTATTAGTACGGGGGGGTCGTGTATGAGAGCCCGTGCAAGGCTTAGCCTCGCCTTCATACCTAGGCTGAAGTCCTCATAGAATTTAGTATCTGCTCCAAGTTCTAGTAAGCCGAGAAGATCCATAAGTTCCCTGATCCTCTTGTCCAGCTCTCGGCCGCTAAGGCCCCGCAACATCCCGAAGTATTTGAGGTTCTCATAGCCTGTCAGTTTCCAGAAGAATCCACGCTCAACGCTTAGTGAAACACCTATTATTTCTCTTACTCTTTCCGGCTCTTCTAGGACATCATAGCCCATTATCCAAGCTCTTCCTTTATCAGGAATAAGGAGAGTACTGAGTATCTTGACAGTTGTTGTCTTCCCTGCACCGTTTGGCCCGAGTAGACCGAATACAGTGCCTTTTTCTACCTTAAAGCTTACGCCTTTGAGCGCATCGACTTTTTTCACCTTCCTGCGGACTAGGCCCCGTTTCTCAATATAAGTCTTGTAGAGGCCTCTAGCCTCGATAACGATTGGCAACACCCATCAACCACACTATCGTATGTCTAGAATGGTTTTGATAATCGTTAACATATATTGTTTACCTTAAAGAATTGTATAGTCTGATGGTAGGGAGTTCGAGGAGCTAATTTAGAGTTGTTGAAAAATATTAAGATGGTTTAGGATGGTGGGGGTCCCGAGTACCTGATTATGTAATTGATGTTAGGCCTCGAGCACTACTTCCTCGTCTTTTAATATATCCATTATGCTCAGTATTGATTGTGCGCTCTTCTCCTCTTCAGGGTTGAACTCCTTTATCGGTATACCGAGCTCCTCAGAGATAATTCTCTTTAGAGCCCTAATACCAGCCAACTCGACCATGTCTTCAAGGGAAAGTCCTGGTTTTGAAATCAGCCTAGCTTCTCTCGCCATTATTTCCTCTAGTTCGTGCACGTATTTCAATAGGATAAAATTACTAATCTCACGGGCACGATCATAAATTCCTGCCCGAACACTCATACCCTAAGACACACCTCTCATGTCCATCCTCTATCTAGCGAATGGCTTATCCCGGGTTTATAATAGAGGGGCTGCCGTGT
The DNA here is from genome assembly GCA_026985375.1 of Desulfurococcales archaeon. GTDB lineage: Archaea > Thermoproteota > Thermoprotei_A > Sulfolobales > Desulfurococcaceae > JAADCY01. The sequence goes on from JALSQP010000153.1 coordinate 1,402, forward strand.
TAATTTTGTAATAAATCCTTATATTTCCCGGTAACAACTAGGTAACAATACTTTCCCCGCCCTTTTATCCCTATAACATGTCATTGGATCAATGGTGGTCCCAGTTTGCCGAAAGCAGTTGTTAACATCACAATAACTTATGGCTCGACCATTGATGCAGTGGTGCTAAACGCTGTTATAGTGGCTGCATCTGAGCTCAGGAAAGATGGCATAGAATCTAGGATTCTCCAAGTCTATCAGCCGGGTACAAAGCTAAAGATAAGCGTTAATGGACTAGAAATTGATATTACCAAAAACCTGCACGAGAAAATAATTGAGACAGCATATGCTTCTCTTATCGAGGAAGACTATTCTGACCATAAGGATTTCCTGATAGACGCTGTAGCAGCAGCTACAACATGGAATTGTGATACTTAGATAGACACGAGTATACCTGCTATTAAAGCCAATATTATCCCTAAAAGCTGTGTTGGTTTTAACTTTTCTCCCAGGAATAATACTGCCAAAATAGCAGTAATTGCTGGGTATAGTGCTGTGAGAGGAATTATAATAGAAGCCTTCCCCCTGCTAACAGCTACCATGAACGTTAAATAGCCAAGTCCTCCCATAATCCCGGCGAGCGCCGCATATAATGCGTAGATATTTAGTCTTAAGCTAAATCCTTTGGAGTATAGATAAAACATTAAGGCCAAAGTAAAGCTGGCCAAGCTACTCATGAAGTATACTTCTCTCCAATCAAGCCTCATCCCAGCGAATTTTAATATGTAGCCCCACAGACCCCACAATACTAGTGTAAATATAGCGGGTACTATCCATTCATGAAGTGACCCCATGATCTGTCCTCCCCGAATCATTAAGTATTATTCACGATATTCCTCTTAGAGATGAATACTAATTATTAACGTGTTTCGTACACTATATTTTCACGGCTTGGAGGTGGCTCGTCTTAATACTGAGAAAACCCGTGGCGATCATGCTTCTATTGTTATTAGTCTTTACGACTGGAAGCGATGTTCTGCTACATAGTATGCTCTATCATGAAACAAGAAGGTTGTACACTATTGGTAATAATACTCTATTAACTACTGTATTCACGGTCAAATATATAGGTAATTACGGCTACGCATCCATATATTTGACATACAATGGTGTCTACGCCTATGGCTTAATAATTCTCAAAGCACCTGATAAAAACCCTAAAATATACATTATGGCTGGCGATCAAAACCATTGGATCGGGCCCATAACAGATGTTCGGGTAGGCGAGGAGATAGCCGCTTATATTCTCATCCTTGAAAACAAGACTTTACTATATAATATTAATGGAATAACGGGGAAGTATGATTTGGTATATTTACCCCCGCTAACAACGCTGCATCTTGTAGTCGGTAATGTCACGGGTAGAGCATCTATGGCACCAAAGATTATATTCGATAAGATCGTCATCTATGTAACGAATTCCAGTCTATCGGGGAAGGATATAAGAAGAACACTTCTACACGGTTCCCCTATACGATCGATGGCTATAGGGCTTAACATGTCATTTACACCCACAACTATAACAAAGCTTACTACAACAACAGCATCAACAACAATTCCTCTACCTATACCTAATACGTCTATGACCACAACAAAAGCAACAACGCCTTCTTCGCCCCAACTAAGTTGGACTATGCAGGACTCCATCATAGTCGCGGTTACCGTGATCGTTATATCTGTAATCGCAGTCTCTCTCCTAAGAAAAAAGATCATTACTGAGAAGAATGGGTAGAGGTTTTCCTCTTAAGGCTTCCCCTATGAGGCAACACATATCGGTACATGAGGAGCAAGACTATTGCTAGGATGAGGCTTGAAATAGAGGCGTAGAGAATATCGATCTTACTTCCCCTCACAACAGAGGCTATGACCTCTCTAATACTTATTACAAAACCAACCTCAGCGATGGCTACGAGATACATTTCGGGCTGACGACGACCAACTATGATGCTCCTGATTATCTCTGCGAAAACTATGAGTAGAAACACGTCATTAACAGTGATCTGTAGCTCCCCTATACTCACGGACTGATAGTTCCAAATACTTATGATATCTCTGACTATTATGATCGTTGTTAAGCCGATCAATACGGTCATTACCGTAATGATTACTATATCTACAGCAAGTATGAGTAATCTTCCATACTCGACGAGATAATATACGATCCTCTTCATGCTCATGATGGATCAGCTGTAATGCGCTGATCTTTTGAGAATAATTTATTCTTAGAGAAATTTAACCGTTTTTCATAGTACTTTCTAAGTCATCAAAAGCACGTCTATAGAAAAATGAAAAATATTTGAAAGTAGGTGGAAAACCTGGGGCTCCTTCATCGCCTATTATTGCGGATAGGCTACCTCGCCCAGCTCTATTTCGTCAAGACCCGAAGCCATCTCTGATTCCGGCACCTTGATCTGCATAAACCTAGATATTAGCCACAGAATGAACAGTGTCAGCACAAAGCTGTACACTGATATGAATACTGCTGCAGCAAGTTGTTTGACGAAGAACAACGGGTTGCCATAGAATAGCCCGTTCTCTCCCAGCACTTGGCTCGTGCCGAATAATCCCAGCAATAGTATGCCTGTAAAACCACCCATCCCGTGTACTCCCCATACGTCGAGCACATCATCCCATCCCTTCTTGTTCTTATACATAACTGCTGCATAGCATACAAGGGCTGCGACAATACCCACGATCATTGCGGCCTGAGGCATAATGTATCCGGCTGTGGGGGTTACTGTCGCTAGTCCCGCAATAGCTCCTGTACAGAAGCCAGAGGCGCTAATCTTCTTCCCTCTAGCGGTATCGAGGAAGACCCACGTCACGGCCGCGAAAGCCGCTGCTATCTGCGTGTTGGTGAACGCTATTGCGGCGTCTCCCCCTGCGCGTAGAGCACTTCCGGCGTTGAAGCCGAACCATCCAAACCATAGTAGAGCCGTGCCGAGCGCAACCCACATAAGATTATGCGGCCTATTCTCTACTTTGCTAGCCCCAAACCATAGTGCTGCAGCTAGTGCGGAGAAGCCCGCCGTTGCATGCACGACTAGTCCACCGGCAAAGTCCTCAACACCCCATTTCTGCAGGAATCCACCACCCCATAACCAGTGTGCAACAGGGAAGTATACTAGGAATGACCAAAGTGTTAGGAACGCTATCCATGCTGTGAACTTCATCTTGTTGGCGAACGCCCCTGTTATCAAGGCTGGAGTAATGACCGCGAACATTAGCTGGAACATTACATAGGCATATAGCGGTCCATTATATGCCGCCATCCTCGTCGTCTCAAATATATGGTTCAGGAAGAAATACCTTGCATTACCGATAAGTCCTCCCACATCGGGTCCGAACGCCAGGGAGAACCCGAACAACACCCATAAGATGGTGACCCATCCCAGCGAGAAGAAAGACTCCATCAGTATCGTCAGCGCATTCTTCCTGCCTACAAGTCCTCCATAGAAGAATCCTAGTCCAGGCGTCATTATCATGACAAGTGCAGCAGATAATAGGACGAAAGCCGTATTACCAGTGTTAACCGGATCCATCAACACGGATCGCCTTCACTGAACTTAAAGTTATTATTTTAATAATGGATAGTAGTGGGATTTCCAATAAAAAAATTTCCTTAAAAATTAAACCTCAAGAATTTTTGCCAAGATCAAATACTTACCTAATAATTAGGCTGTCCTAATGTTTCTTTCTATTCTCATATGTAAATCTACTATATCTAAGGGTATGTATAGAGTATATAGAAATATCTAGGATTATTAATATGTGTAGATAAATATAGAGAATAGATTCAAAAACAGCAATAAAAATACAACAATAAGTTTTAAACAGCCCAGTAAATACTATTATATTAACGCTATATCGATAAGGTGCCTCTTATGGGTGGCATTTTCGGCTTTATCACAAAAGAAAAAATACCCGGCAAGTTATTGTATGAGGGGCTTAAACGACTCGTATATCGAGGATACGATGGAGCAGGTTATGCATATCTTGATGATAAGGGCAAACTCATAGTCAGGAAGAAAGCAGGCCACATCGAGAAAATATGGAAAGATATAGGAATAACGGAGTTTTCCTCTGAGATAGCGATCGCGCACACAAGATATGCTAGCAGGGGATGGCCCAAAGACGATAATACGCATCCCTTACAAGATTGCAGGAAGAGCCTCGCTATCGTTGTGGACGGCATAATCAAAAACTACGAGATTATCCGCAACGATCTTGTTAGGGAAGGACATAATTTTGTATCCACCACAGATGCTGAAGTGCTTGCCCATCTCCTCGAGTCAGCCTCGGGGAAAGACAACAAGATAGACGACGTTATTGGTATAGGAAGAACCATTGACGGCGTATATGCCTTCGCCGCTCTATTCCAAGGAGACAATAGATTATATGTGTTGACACGTGGCCAGCCCCTCGTAATAGGTATAGCGGAAAAAGGCTTCTTTATATCCAGCGACATCCCCAGTCTCCACGGATTTGCATCCGAAGCCATTGTACTAGGAGACAATATGGCTGGAGTAATTAGTCAGGACGGATTTAAAGTATTCGATGTCCTAACTGGCGGTGAAGTCAAGCAATTAGTTAGAAAGAGAGTCAAGTACCCAGCTGGACTCTGGGATAAAGCCGGCTATCCACACTATATGTTGAAGGAGATATATGAGATACCTCACGCGCTAAGACAAACTATCAACGGATTAATGGATAAGTACCTCAGACTAGCCGCAATGATCATTCAGGGCGCTAAGAACGTCTACGTGATAGCTAATGGCACAAGTCTTCATGCTGGTCTTGTTTCACTCTACTATTTTGCCGACCTAGCCAAGATCGATCTA
>JALSQP010000154.1 GCA_026985375.1 Desulfurococcales archaeon
GAATGACGTATTGATAAAAGTATGGCATCAGAAATCCTTATTTAGACACCTATATAATCCATCCTATCCAGTGAATTAAATCCGAGGAGAGACAAAGGTGTAGCATCAATGGTTAGGGCGCCTAGAGGATACAGGCACAGAACCAGGAAAGTGTTCAAGAAACACATCAGGGAGCGAGGTGCAGTACCCTCTCTAAGCATGCTTTTACATGAGTATAAGCCTGGTGATAAAGTACACATAAAGGTAAACCCGGCAATACATCATGGTATGCCTCACCGGAGATATCATGGAAAGACAGGCACAGTTATCGGGAAGAGGGGGAAGGCCTACATAGTCGAAGTATATGTTGGCAATAAGAGAAAGGTGTTATTTATCCGTCCGGAACACCTTAGGCCAGCTCCATAAATTATGAAATAACTGTTTAGTCATAATGAAATTATGACTGGTGATATGTTTTGGCTCAAGAACTAGAGGTAGAAGTTTTAAATGAAGAACATCTCTCAAATCCCGAGGCATTAAAGATACTAAAGAAGATAGTAGGTATTATCGAGGAAAAAGAGGGAAGTGTATCACCACTTCTAGTAAAAACACTGAGGTATCTCTCCATATCTTCTAAGATGGAGCCTGATGTAGCTATTGCACTTAAGAAGAAACTACGCAATTATGGCTTAAAAGATGAAACAATAGTTATGCTCATAAACATCTGTCCACAGACAATCGATGAGACAAGAATACTCCTCGAGCTGGAAGATAAAGTGTTCGAGACAGACGAGATAGAGGAAATCCTTGAGACCGTGAAGCCTTACTGTAAGGAAGAACAGTAGAAGATTGCCTGTTTTATCCTGTGTGAAAGAACATTATTAGTGGGATTTACATAAACAATATTTTATGACTAGGCTCTAGGGTTGATCAAGTTGCGTCCTTATAGGAGGCCAGCACGATATCACCGGTTCGGCGCACCGGAAAGTAGACCGCGGATAGATGAGCCGGCCGTATACATAATTGACTACATGGAGTTCGGCAACCCGACAGACAGGCATCCAGAGCATAGGAATAAACCCCTTGTCCAAGCAGTGGGTACCAAATTCTTCACGCTCATCGAAGCGGAACCCCTCCCCGCTGTCAGGATAGATATTCTTGAGAAAGTAGAGCTGGATCCACATTCTAAGATAAGGCGTCCTATCCCGATAACATACGATGATCTTACGAGCGTGGCACGTACAAATCTACCTGAAGCTATTAAGAGGATCATAATCGATAATGAGAGGCTGTTTGTGGCGTTCTTTAATCTCTCACAACCCGTCAATATACGTCTTCATGCACTTGAATTACTCCCGGGAATAGGTAAAAAGACAATGCGTCATATCCTAGAGGAGCGTAAGAGAGAACCGTTTGAAAGTTTCAAAGATATTAAAGAACGTACAAAGGTAGATCCTGTTAAAACTCTTACCGAACGGATAATTAGCGAGTTAATGGGAAATGAGAAATATTATCTATTCGTAAAACCGCCGAGAAAACAACCGAGCACACTATATCTTGGATACTTAGAGCGCCTGTATTACGAAGAACTTCTTTAACACGATAAACTATTTGACATGTTCTTTCGAGTAGAGCTCAACAACTCATTATTTATATGGTGTTTCATCTATTGTCGACTCCAACACTGCATAATAAGGGATTACTGAGATGGACACTTGGAGTTATTCGAAAACATGGTATTCGACCACGTAGAAGGTTTAGCCAGAATTTTGTTGTGTGCACTAGGCTCGTCCAGGATATCCTTTATCATCTAGAACAATACTCGCCACCCACAATACTAGAAGTAGGAGCTGGTCTTGGTACTCTCTCATATTTTCTATCACGGCGTTTCAAGGCTACCGTTCATGTAGAGATCGATCCCATACTTGCAATGATAGCGTCAGAGTTTATCCAAGACCCTGCAATACTGATCATTAGCGACGCTCTGGATCTAGAGTGGAATACAAGCGCATTGGTTTCGAATACGCCTTACCACATTTCCTCCGATATCTTGGTAAAGACTGCGAAATCGGATAGTGTTAAGGTTGCCATTCTAGTGTTGCAAAAAGATGTTGTTCAAAGATTATGTGCCGAGCCAGGTTCTCCCCGGTATGGTAGAATAACTGTTCTTATAAAACTAGTGTTCGATGTAAGACTCGGGCCAGTATATCCGCCTTCTTGTTTTTATCCTAAACCAGATATTTCTTCCCAAATGATCCTCCTTTCTAGAAGAAGGAGATTCTCTGAATTACCGCCATGTATCGAGGAGGTTAGCCGGAGATTATTCATTATGAGGCGTAAGAAAGCCCGTAAGGTTATATGCAAAGAACTCGGAATATGCGATAAAAATATACTCAATACTATTGGCGTGGGAGAGACTACAAGGATATACCAGTTGACTCCAAGACAAATAGAGGAGCTGGCAAGGCTATGGAGAGGTACATGCTAGATCTGGGATGGGGAAAGATAAGCATATATAAGGATGTTTATGAGCCCTCCGATGATACTTGGCTTATCCTCGAGCTTCTAGAAAAGCATGATGATGTTCACGATACGTGTATTGAGACATGTGCTGGCACGGGTGTGCTGGGAATATATTTGCTTGCTAGCGGTAAATGCAGACGAATAATATTTATCGATGTCAACGATAAAGCATGTATGAACATGTTACATAATCTTGAACTAAATAATCTTCTTAGTAAAGGAGTTGTGCTTAACTCATTATCATTAAAACCTGTTAAGGAGAAATGCACCGACCTGATAGTTTTCAACCCGCCGTATCTGCCTGGCGAACCAAGGGATCTATATGACATGGGACTTGTTGGAGGTAGAAGAGGCTATGAAACAATAGCAGATATAATCTCTGATGCAAACAGCATTCTTAGATACGGGGGTCACATATTTTTCGTCTATTCTTCTCTTACAGGTAGAAAAAAAGTTGTCGAGCTTCTTGCAAGGAACGGATTTAAGATAGTTAAAGAGTTACGGAAACATGTGTTTTTTGAGGATATTTTCGCGGTAGAGGCGATGCTGATTGAAGATAAGGGTTGTACTAGTGGGGATTGAAGGCTCTGTAAATCTTGGATTTATAGCCCGTACTTGTGTCAATTTCGGTGTTGACGAATTATTTCTTGTTAATCCACGTGCTGATTTTGATGAAGCCCTAATATATAGCGCTAAAGCAAAGGGTTTCCTGCGTCGTGCAGTTATAATTAATGATCTCGGCAAAGCATTGGAGGATGCCGATCTAAGTGTTGCAACTACGGCTAAGGGCTATAGTAGGGGTGACGCGTTAAGGCAGGCTATAGACATAGCATCATTCACAGAAATACTTAGAGAGAAACCTGTAGAGTCTCTTGCACTCGTATTTGGCCGTGAAAGCACTGGGTTAACGAGGGAAGAACTTAAACAGGCAGACTACCTCGTAACTATCCCTGCTAATCCAGAATATCCTGTGCTTAATCTGAGTCAGTCCGTAGCTATCTTCTTGTGGGAGCTCTGGAAGATCCGTGGTATGCAAGCTACTAATGTTCCACCACAGGCTTCTCCAGATGAACTATTATTGCTCGAGAGAATCATTGAAGAGATAACTGAACACGTTATAGGTGATGAGGAAAAGAGGCGAAGAGTTTACATGGTTGTGACGAGAGTATTAAGGAGGGCCCGACCTACGAGGTATGACGCTCGTATATTAACGTATTGGTTCCGCAGAGTGCTCAATAAGATCTCTACTCAGGAGTAATCATTGTTCCCGGGTTTCTGCCTTGAACTATCTCAAGAACGTATTCGGGATTACTGTAGTGCGTTATATAGACTGTTATCTTACTTCTAATCATTATATTAATTGCATGTCTGTCTAGGAGTTGATAGTGGCCCGGCAATATCCTCTGCTCCATAAGATTTAGGAGCTCTGTTGCTTTTACCTTGGACAATGGCTTAGCGTCTGGATGTTTTAACGGGTCTTTATCGTACACCATATCTATTGCTGAGAGATCGATCACTTTGTCCGAACCTATGGCTTCAGCCGTTTCAACAGCTACCGCTGCTGTTGATTGTCCAGGTATATATCCCCCAAGAACCACTACTCTATGTGCTGCTAGTTTCTCTCGTGCTTCCAAAGGAGTTCCGGGTATTTCCTCTGGTGCTAGAGGATATAGTGCTTCTGCTATCAGGAGGGCATTGAGTCTTGATACAGCTATTCCTATCATGTCAAGCGCATAATAGTTGTTGACTCCTATGTTTTCTGCTCTGCTTATATATTGACGCGCTAGATTACCACCGCCTGTGACCACGGCGACTCTATATTCTCTAGAGACCTGCTTTATGACCGATATAAGTTTCGCCGCTAGTGCTGGGTCGAATTTGTCAA
>JALSQP010000155.1 GCA_026985375.1 Desulfurococcales archaeon
TTCTATGCCAATGGATCTGAAGAATTCCGTGGGAGGGACTAAACCTATCTCTACGAATACTCCATCTACTTTGAGTATCTTTTCGTTTCCAGTCTTCTTGTTCTTAATCCTTATGCCCTCGACTCTTTCTTTTCCTAGTATTTCGGTAACAACATAGTTCTTGAGGATAGTGATTTTTGGATTGTTTTCTGCTTTGCTAACATATACTTTGAATGCTCTGAACTCATCTCTCCTGTGTATAAGGTATACTTTACTAGCGATCTCCGCAAGGTATAATGCTCCTGTTACTGCTGAGTTACCTCCTCCTATTACAGCGACGACTTTATCCTTAAATAATGGGCCGTCACATGTGGTACAATATGAAACCCCTCTCCCTACTAGCTTATCTTCTCCCGGAATACCGAGTTTTCGCTTCTTACTCCCTATAGCTATAATCACGGCTTTGCCTACGTATTCCTTGCCTGATAAGGTTCTCACGATCCATTTATCATCTTTTAGAACGATATCTACTGCTTTATCAACTATTATTGGTACGCCATACTTCTTGACATGGTTGACAAATTTTTTCACTAATTCATTTCCCGGTGTATCAGGTAATCCTGGATAATCATCGATAAGTGGGGCCTCTGACATGTATCCACCGATGAGCTCCGTTATCACTATAGAACTTAGGTTGTACCTGGCAGAATATAATGCAGCAGTGAGGCCAGCCGGCCCTCCGCCTATTATAACTATGTCGTACTCTTTCTTCTCTTGGCCAGAGTCTATTGATAAGCCTGAAAGATTAAATCGTAGGCTCATTTTACATCGCCTTTTAACATGGATTCGTATAGGGGTTTATTTTTCTGCCTCAAATGCTTATTTATTTAAATGTAAATACAATCAAATAATATGATACTAAATATTACGAATTTTTAACAAAAGCTTCTACTGGTGAAAAGCATGGAATATGTTAATCTCGGTAATACCGGGCTACAAATATCTAGGATCGGGCTTGGAACATGGCAGTTCAGCGAAACATGGGGAGTAACAAACTATGAAATAGCAAAAAACATTATAGAGAAAGCAGTTGAGATGGGCATCAATCTATTCGATACAGCAATGGTTTACGGTAACGGGCTAAGCGAAGAATTTCTGGGAAAAGCGCTCCGGGAAATTGGTGTTAAACGCGACGAGATAGTGATCGCCACCAAAATACCTGGTGATTATCTTAACCCCGAGGATGTATTTAGGGCGGTGAAGAGATCGCTTGAAAGGCTGCAGACAAATTATATCGATATATTACAACTACATTGGCCACCATGTTGGCATAATTTTCCCACTTGCAAATACATGAGAGCACTTGAACGACTCGTAAAGCTGGGCCTTATAGACCATATTGGTGTCAGTAATTACCCGATAACACTCGTAGATGAAGTAAGAAGTTGTCTCTCAACAATAGATATTGTCAGCATGCAGTACAGATATAATATCATTGAGAGGCAAGCCGAAGAAGAACTTATCCCATACGCCGAAGAAAATGATCTTGTATTCTTGGCATGGAGCCCACTCGCCAAAGGAGCTGTAACTGGTAAGTATACATTAGAAAACCTCCCAATCTTCAGCGATGTACGTAGAACTGATCCTATATTCCATCCCGAAAACTTTCGGAAAATAAAACCATTGGTAGATAAACTTGTTGAACTCGCGGAAAAATATGGTAGAACACCAGCCCAAATATCACTTAATTGGATCATCATGTATAGTGACTTGATAATTCCCATACCAGGCGCCAAGAAACCGGAACAAGTCGTGCAAAATGCTAAAAGCGTGGAGTGGCGGATGAATATACATGACTGGCTAGAGCTTGAGAGTTTATCTAGAAACATTAGGATAACGTATTCGATATACTACTAGTAAATACTGTTCGGCCAAACTATTTTTTAAATACATTAGCTCCTCTTTTAACAATTAGTAAGGCTGAGACTAGGGCAGGGCTTGGCAGATTACTTGGTATTTCGGCCAACTTAATTAGTTCAACAGTTAGGAGCTCCTTCTTGCTCGGTTCTTGATCTCCCCCATTGATTATAATGCATGATCCTTCCTCGATATCCTCGATTTTCTTCTTGGATCCCTGGTCTGCGATAAAGTACCTCTTGCTAATGCCCAGAGTAGTTACTAGATCCTCGATCTCCGGAACCAGAATAAGGGGTTTACCAAGTCTATAGGATATCCTAAAAGCCTCGGGTACACCGATCTGTGAGGCAGCACCGAAGGGCCTTATAATTATTGGGATCGCATCATTGAAAGCATATACTGTCTTGACAAAATCTAAGACTCTTTGAACACTTGATGGTGCATACAATGCTATATAGAGCATTAGATATCACCCTCATCAAATATCTTGGCAACGTATTCCGCTATTGCTCTTGAAAGGGGGACGGGGACAGCCTCACCTACTTGGTTATATTGTTCGTCTCTTCCTCCATAAAATACGAATTGGTCTGGAAAACCCATTAAACGTGCTTGTTCTCTCACCGTTAGAAGCCTATTCTCATAGGGATGGATGAACCGGGAGCACCCAAGGACTGTTGGGGCTGGTTTCGAGGGATCTAGACGTATTAGATTGGGTAGCCTGCGTCTCACTCCCTCATAATAGATAAGGGCATCTCCGTATCTTAATCTTGATACGCGTTTGAGCTTCCTTAAGGGTAGAGGAGGCGGAGGTTCATGGTTTGGGAGAAGCATGCCTGGTTTGGGCATGTTGGAAAGAGCTTCTCCTACTGTTACAAATCTCTTATGCTTCTTAGGAGTGATCTTAATATTTGATATGAACACTCTAATTCTATGGCTGGGGGTCCCATAATCTTCTGCTCTCAGCACATTGAAGTAGATCTTGTCATATCCCACTCTCCTGAATTCTCTCATTAGCGCGTGCTTGAGACCATTATCCATTATTGCTGGAACGTTTTCCATGATAAAGACTCGGGGCTTGAGAATTCCAACTATTTTTATGAAATGTAATGTCAGTTGACCCTGTGGGTCTTTGTAAAGCCTATCAATAGGGTCTCTCTGTCTACGGGGATTTGCACCCGTATATGGCTCACAAGGAGGTGAACCGATAACTAGATCTATTTCTTCACTTCCCAGAAGCTCAAAAAGAATAGAACTACTTATCTTCTTTATATCTTCCATTACCACAAGTGTTTGAGGAAAGTTTGCCGAAAAACTTAGTGCTGCAGGACGGAAATTATCGATTGCTAACAAGCACTTAAATCTGCCTTGCTGATGAAATCCTTCGGAGAACCCCCCCGCGCCAGAAAATAAATCTATATATTTATACATGTTCCCCAAACTAGATCGCACCCAGAAAAGCCAGATCAGCTTTAATTTCTTTTATCTTCTTCTTTAAGATCTTAATTGATTCGAATGGATCATATTCATCTAGCGGCACACCATCTATTGGACACATATAATCGTAGTCCATTGCCTCATCTAATGAATACCTTCTACCACATACGGGGCATTCGTATAGAATAGTATTCTCTTCGTATTCTAGCCTTGTCTTGAGTTTATCTAATGTCTTCTTCAATCTGCCTATGAGTACTCCTTCTAGCTGTTCTCGATTAAGGATCCAGCCGTGAATGGTTCTATCGTCTCGTTTAACCTTCCTGTATGAGATAATGGCTTCCTCGGCTAGTTTTTGGAGAATTCTGCGAGCCTCATTAGATTTTATGCCGAGTTCTTTACCCAAAGTTTCTTCGGCGACAACACCTCTGCTTCTAATAATATGTGTAATTACTTTTCTAGCATTAGGCCCATACATCCTAGTTATTAGTTCTACTATGGCATCCTCGATGATCTTCTCACGATCTCTAATTCTTCTTTGCTTCTTCGCCAACGTTAATCACCTTTTTACCGTGAGCGCAGGGCTCTATGATAACTTTAGCGTTCGGAAATGATAAATGTAGTTCACGCCCCTCGAACAGTCTGTCCAAGAACACGGCTAGGGCGGCAACCTCGGAGTGTGGCTGGTGTCCGATAGCGACATTATAGTCGGCAACATCGTAAAAATATCTAGGCACTTTTTCTGCACCCACAACGATCAATAAGTCTTTATTAGTATTTCTTATCTTGTCTATCACATCGTCGATGTGGAGTCCATACATTGTCAGATGAACAATAATTCCATTTTCCCGTTTCCATCTCTCC
>JALSQP010000156.1 GCA_026985375.1 Desulfurococcales archaeon
GGGAGAGAATTGTAGATTAGTATTGATACGAATATGATGAATACCGCTATAATGATAGCGCTAAATGGCAGTAATGACAAATAAAACAATCTATCCCCCTTCATGGGGGCTCACCTTTCTCCCTTCACTAGCCCGACAGCTTCAGCAACAATCCTCTTAACTGGGCTGGGAAGAGGGGCGTAACCGGGTATGATGTATTTGTCGCCTGAACCGATTATCCAAGCAAGAAAATCCTTGATGGCTTCCGCCTTATGAGGAGGATATCCCACCCATATGAATATATGTGTGAAACAAGTAATCGGGTAGGACAGTTTCCCCGGCGAATATACTACTGCCTGTAATTCTCTGCTGAAATCTCCTAATGGGCTTACAGGGAGTAGGCCGGTCTTAACGGCGTTGTCACCCGCCATCATTATCGTCGTGATATTAGGCTCGACGTAATATCCTGCCTTGTTCCTAAGAAGAGCCACGCTTAGCCTGTATTTAATAGCATAAGATAATTCGACGTAGCCTATACTATATGGTGTGTTCATAACGATCGAGACTATTCCCGCGTTTCCCTTGCCGCCGAGCCCCCTCCCTGTCTTATCTACAGGCCACTCTATGATTTTGCCGACTAGTCTTATCGGCCATAATCCATTGCTCGATCTATAAAGATAATATGTGAATATCTCTGTCGTTCCACTAGAATCGCTCCTATGTACGACAATAATCCTGGCATGAGGCAATAAACTTGAGATAGACGGATTGAGCCTCTTAATTCGTTCGTCGTCCCAATAAGTTATGTTTCCAAGGTAGATCAAAGACAGTATTCGGCCATTAAGCCTTAATTTATAGCCCTTAAGATCAGGGAGATTATATATTATAGCAACAGCTCCTAAGACTATGGGTAGCTGTAGTATTTGTCCCCTATATTTTAGCCATGTCTCATGGCTTAGAGGCGGATCACTACCGCAGAAATCGGTTAGGTGCTCGAAGAACTGTTGTTGGCCCGCACCACTACCTATTCCATTATATTCGATGGTTATTGATGGGTGAATTTTGTGGAAGACCGTTATCCAGGCCATGAGTTGTAATTGTAGAAATGTTGAGCCCGATCCCCGGATTCGTACGGTTTCTCTATTTCCTGCTATTATGCCTGGTGTGGTGAGGCCTACCGTGATGATAAGCATGAGGATAATTGTGGAGAATAATAGTTTTCTTCTATGCAACCATATAGTGATCATTCTTTGCCCTATTAGTTTCTTTGCTTATTTATAGAGTTTTTAATGCGTATCCATTGAGGATCGCCAAGGTATGTAGGACATGGTTAGTTTATATAGATGTATATAGGTAGAATAGAGGTTGGTGAACCTATAGCGTGTATGAAGGAGATCAGCGATGGATAACAAGTATAAGCGAAAAGTGCAGCTGACGGGGAGCTCGACCTACATAGTCAGCTTGCCAAAGGACTGGATCAGGAGGCTCGGTATAAAGCAGGGTTGCGAAGTACTGATCAATATCATGCCGGATAATTCTCTAAAAATAACGCCCCTAATATATAGAGAGAAGGGTGAAGAGCCTCCACGTATAAAGTTGATCCATGTCAAAAACATCTATGGAGACGCACTAGTAGTAGAGATGATCTCAGCTTATCTCGCGGGCTACGATCAGATAATCCTCGAGTACCCAATCGAACTAGAGAGCAAGATCCTCAAGCAGATCGAGAAGGTGCAGGCGAAGACTGTCGGACTTGAAGTCCTTGAGGAGGAGCCCGGCAGACTAAAGCTCTATATGATAGTTGATAACACTAGTCTAAGCATACATGAGTCGCTGGAGAAGATGATGAGCATAGCTGTTCTCATGATTGATAACGCTCTCAAGTTCTTAAAGGAAGAAAAAGAAGTTCTTTTACAGAGCATTGTCAGGAAAGACGATACAGTCGACAAGCTGTTTTTGCTCATTATGAGGCAGTTGAACCAGGTGCTTTCAGGCAGGATAGGCTTAGACAAGACAGGGCTGAAGACCTATCCGGAAATCCCATATTTTGTTATTGTGGCTAAAAGTATTGAGAGAATAGCTGATCACGCTGTTCTATTGTCTAAGTATATAACTAAGATAGACCGTGTAATGGATGTATATCAGGACATCTACGAGTTGCTCGATATGGCTAAACAAGCCTACATGATATCAATAAGAGGATTTAGATTACATGATACAAAATTAGCTCTTAGAGCACTCAATAAGATAACTGAGGCAGAGCAACGCCTTAATGATTTCAGGGATACTCTACCTCCGAGTGACGGTCTCAACGCAATATATCCGGTGCTAGAAAGTATCAATAGGATAATCGCTTACAGTAGAGATATTGTGGAAGCAACATACAATCTCGCAACTTATAGGGAACTGATCGGCTATGTTGATCACAGGGAGAAAGTCTGAACTAAGACTCCTTGAGGGGGAACCAGTACAGTACCGGGGCGTAATATGGATCGTTAAGGGTGAGCAACATCCTCCCGGATACTTGGTGGCTTATCCCCGCTATGATCTAATGAGAAGAGACAAGCTATCAGGTCATGAGAGAAACATGCTTGTTCAAGAACATCTCTTCTATTGGAACTGCCTAGACCTATGTGTACCCATTATACCTCTTCATAACACGATACAACATTATAGAAAATTATCGTGGCAGGCTGAAATGATAAAAATCATTATGGAGCAGATCATAGGAGATCTGGGCGAAGTGATTGTATCGGGTTCATCAATAATTATGAGAGGCAACGATGTAGACCTGGTTATCTATACGGTAAAGCCTGCATTAGTGGTAAAGAAGATAAAAGAGAGCCGAGGCGTTTTAATCGAAGAAGCAGGGACAGGCGATCTGTATAGGGAATGGTTATTGAAGCATAAACATGTCATGTCTTTCCAAGAATATCTCGGCTTAAAGAAAAATAGTATACTCCACATTAAAATAGCAGGTTGGCCTGTTAGCCTGAGAATAGTGCCTTACCGTCACGGTTTCTCATCATGTATAAACCCGGTCTTTTTACGGAGAAAATACTCGGGTTATCTGGAAATAATAAGAGCTCTTAGCCCATACACTACTCCTGCAAGATTCCTCGCTAAGCTACAGAATGGTGAAAATATTGTCCTGGAGACCCGGAAAATATTATATGCAGAGCTACAAATTGGCAGATATTTCTTAGAGAACGGTTATATCGAAGTGAGAAAGAATGGTAAATATGTTATACCAGATCACGGTATACTGCATCCTGTCAATGTATAAATGATCTTATCCTGTTCACAGCTTTCCTAAGATAGGGCTCAATTTCATCTGTAAGTTCATATGGCTTACCGATAAGTAAGTCCATTTTACTGATGTAGGGTATATTACCGAGGTATTCCACACCGTATTTCTTAGCCAACAGTCTCAAGGGGCCCGGCTCAGACGCCATGTTCTCGATCAAACCTATTATCTCGTTACCGATCTCTCTTAGAACTTTGACGAGTTTCTCAACGCTCTTTATCGCTAAGGGACTAGGAGTACCGACTACTAGGGGCCTCGGGGATGGTATGTAGGTCAATATATCAAGAGCCTCGTCCCGGATTCCCGGCGGTGTATCGATAATAAGGATCTCTACTCCGGGCCACCTCGTTATACATAGTATTTCCTTGAATACTTCATCCACATACTTCCCTCTAAGAGGCAATGGTTCGTCACCGCTATAGTATGCTGTCGTCATAAATCTTATACCAGCGATCATTGGAGGCACGACTCCTTTCTCTTCCTCAGGCCACGAACTGATATTGGCGCCTAATAGTATGTGGAGGCCGGGATTAGTAAAGTCAAGATCTAATAGTCCTGTCCCTACACCGTGGCGGGCCAGTAGGATCGCTAGTGATCCCGCGATAACTGTTTTGCCCACCCCACCCTTACTGCTCATGACGGGAACGATAACTTTTATTTTGGAGAGCCTCTCTTTCGCAGCTAGGAGCCTCGGATCTATACTTGTCATGATTACTCCACCTCGATCAAGGTTATATCTACTCCTCTCCCCTTCACTATATCAAAATCCCTGCTACCACACACAGGGCATCTATAGTAAGAGAAAATAGTCTCGGGGACAAAATGAATGGCTTCCTTAACCGTATCATTGAAAACATCTACGTCAGGCTTCCACTCATATCCGCATTTCCTGCACCGTAGCACGGGTTCTTCGTCCTCGAAATCAATCTTTGCAACGGTGTAACCCATGCTCTCTAGTATCTCTTTCAATGCGAAGCCGAGTATTTCCTTGTCAATGCTCTGGAGAACCCCCAATTTCACAATAATTCTCTTGATATTTTTTCTATCGTGACCAATCCTATAGATAATGTATCTTGCTAGAGCATCAGCGAGAGCCCATTCATGAACCATTGTATGGTCACCGTTTACGGATATGATGTTATGGGATAAAATAAATATCATGTGGAGAATAGAATAGGATAACTGATTCTTCTATAGATAGTTATTCTAGGAGGTAACCTATAGGGAGTCTTACGAGCTATATCTCTTGTAGATTGACAGAGATTCAGAACATTCCTTCCACTCAATAATTGCATTGAATGTTGCAATACCACTGTTCCCAAATATTATGCTTTACTTCATAGTTGAAGAACCAGCTCTCATGTTAAGTGATTCCACAACCGCTCTGATAGCGAATCTCTTAATGAATAACATGTTAAGGATGGATTGATCCCAGCTTATTAAATGGTTCATAGACAGGGTTCAAGGATTTTCATAGTTTTTTCATTTTCTTCTTATCATTAATCTCTCTCCTCTCGCATTATGAGGATAAGGATATGTAGGCCTAGATGATCAAGGGTAAGTTCTCTGCCCATATCCTGCATGTTCCCTCGCTACTAACCATACAGGGCCCATAAGGGTTCTCAGGTGTGCATCTCTTCATAAATAATGGACAATCTGTCGGTCTTGCTGCCCCCAATACTATGTCTGGGCATCTGCATCCTGGGAGATGCTCGTGTGAACCGGGTTTCTCTTCGATGTCGAGGACTGCGAAGATGTCTCGACCCCTATATTCTTTCTTAGGATAAGCACCGCTATCAGGTATGTAGCCTAAGGCTCTCCAATAAGCGGTTCTAGCCTCATAGACCTTCTGGATAGCCTTCTTCGCCGAGATGTTTCCGTGAGGCTTGACAACCCTCGTATACTCGTTCACCAAGCGTGGCCTATTCTCGAGCCTCATCTCAAGAATATACTTTACAGCAAGGAGTACGTCCACGGGCTCAAAACCTGAGACAACGACTGGTATACCATATTCTTCTGGGAGGAAAAACCATGCATTAGCGCCGATGATAGATGACACATGGCCTGGAGCGATTACCCCGTCCAAACGTATATCTTGTCTGTTCTCAAGGAGGTACTTCATAACAGGCGGTGTAAGTCTATAAGCATGGAGTATCAGGAGATTATCAGGGACGCTTCCCGCCATGAGAGGAAAAGCAGTTGTCGGCATCGTTGTCTCAAAACCAACTGCGAAAAACACGTGCTTCTTATCCTTCTCTCTTAGCGCTTGTTTTATCGAGTCGAGAAAGCTATAGACTACCCTAACCTTACCACCTGCTACATGCGCATCATACAGGCTCCTAACACCCCCAATCCGTGTCCCTGGCAGCTTATAGGCGTCGCCATATGTGTGTACAACGTATCCCTCAAAACTCAGATCGATAAGGAGATCGACATAGTATCCCGGCGTTATACACACAGGGCATCCAGGCCCAGCGATAAGCTCAACGTTATCCGGCATCAATGTTCTGAGACCATAATGCGATATGGTCCATTCATGTGTCCCGCAAAAATTCATTATTTTAAGAGTACCGCTATATTCTCTAGCGAGAGAACGGATCTCATTAATTATCTTAGATGCTCGAGGATTTCTCTCGAAAACACGTCTAATAACGTCGACAATATTGTGTTTATGCAAAACTATAGTCACCACTTGTCCATAAGGCAATACTCTAGTGTTACTCTAATGCGTCAGTAGTTCTATTATGTGTTCTGACCCAGCATCTAATATTTATTAAAACAGTGTAATGCCTTGCCAAGTTACTGTATCTCCATATAGATCAATCTAACATTTTAACAATTACTTTTTCTCCTTCCGAATATCCTTCGATATGCCCGGGTATGACCACGTAACC
>JALSQP010000157.1 GCA_026985375.1 Desulfurococcales archaeon
GGAGTGCTTGAAATGTGGTAGGATGTTTAGAGCGGATCATCTAATCGAGGAGAGACTTGGAATTAACGCTGAGGGATTACCCCTGGATAAGATGGCCGAGATAATCCGTCAGAATAACATACGGTGCCCAGTTTGTGGAGGCGAGTTAACTCCCCCAAAACCTGCTCTCTTGCTTTTCAAGACTGAGATAGGACCGTATAAGGGCTCTCCAGCGTATTTGAGACCTGAAACAGCCCAAGGAATGTTTGTATCATTTAAGAACGTGTTCAACTCTATGAGAAACAAGCTTCCCTTAGGTATAGCTCAGGTCGGAAGAGTTGGAAGAAACGAGATATCGCCGAGACAGGGATTGATCAGGCTTAGAGAATTCACAATCATAGAGCTCGAATTCTTCTTTGACCCAGAAAAACAGAACGAAGAAGTTAACAAGTACATGGATGAGGAACTGTTGAACGAGAAAATGAACATCATAACAGCCGATATGAAGCTTAACAATATCAAAGAACCCAGAGAATATAGCGCCCGGGATCTGATCGAGAAAAGAATAGTTAAGACCCCCTGGATGGCCTACTGGATGGCTGTTGGAAACAAGTTCTTGAGAAGCTTAGGAATACCGGCCGATAGAATACGGTTTGACGAGAAATTACCCGAAGAAAGAGCACACTATAGTGAACAAACATTTGATCAAGAAGTCCTGACTGAAAAATACGGGTGGGTTGAAGTAGCTGGATATAGTTATAGAACAACATATGATTTAGACAGACATATAAAGTATTCTGGTGCAGACCTAACGGCTTTCCGCAGATATGATAAACCATGTGAGAAAGAAGTCATCAAAATAAAGCCTAATCCAGTAGAAATAAGAAAAAGGTTTGTCAATAAATTCTCCGAAATAATGAAATCACTCTCATCAATTTCACAGGAAGAACTTGTCAATAAAATAGTCAAACAAGGATACGTAGAAATAAACGGTATGAGATTAGACAAAGAACTGTTCTTCGTAAAGCGTGAAAAGATCAAAGTACATGGAGAAAAATTCGTGCCCCATGTTGTCGAGCCATCGTTCGGTCTCGAAAGAATATTCTACGTAGTGCTCGAGAACTCCCTAAAAATATCGAATGAGAGAACATACCTATCCCTAACACCTAGGATCGCGCCATATTATGTAGCGGTCTTTCCATTAGTATCAGGCTCTAAAGAAGAACACCAGAACATAAAGAACATTGCATGGACTATCTATCGTGGCCTCTTAAACTCAGGTATCCTGGCATATTACGACGAAGAAGGTAGTATCGGGAGAAGATATGCGAGAGCCGATGAAATAGGAATACCGTATGCTGTGACAGTAGATTATGAAACATTGTGGAACAATACTGTAACAATAAGAGAAAGAGACACTCGCAAACAAGAAAGGATAAGTATCAAAGACATATACGACTACATCATCGATAAGATAGGGCTCAGGAAAACATGGATAGAATTTCTCGATAAAGAATTAAATAAGGCATAACTTTATCTTAACTTGACTGGCAGCTGTTAAAAGAATAATTCTCGAACATGGGCTTAAGGGGATATGCATGTCTGAGAAAGAAAAAACCGCCTCAGAGCCTAAGGGGGCTAGGCCTCAGCAGAAAATAGATATCAAGAAATTAGTTTCAATAGTGCCACCTGCAAGCGAGCTAAGAAGAAGGCAGAAACTGCTTCGTGAGAAGAGAATTAGGATAAAATATGATGACAATCTGCCGGAGGGCGTTGCAAAGGTTCCCAAAGAATTAGCTAAGATGCTCGGCATAAATGATGGAGACAAGATCGAGATCGTTGTCGCTGGCAAGAAAAAATTTGTATTCACTACAACAATAATCGATGAGCCTGGAACCAACAACGTGTACGTGTATCCCGCCGAGCTAGAGGAAAAAGGAGTAGCCGACAACAGCATAGCAACTCTTAGGAAATACTCTGGGACATGAACATGGCGAGCCAATCCCAGATAAACGATCTAATCATAATCCTCAGAGATCTGGTTAAAGATTTTGACAGAATTATAGACCAAGCAAAACTAGTCAAAGGAAAGGTTCTCGGAGGAGATTTTTCGCCCACCATTCATTTAGCCCATAGGGTATCGGTTCTCGTGAAAAAGTATAAGGATGCACGGAAGATGCTTGATATTATTAATTTAAGCGATGTCGATGATCTAAGTGAGAAATATATCCGTACATATCGATTATATCTTGAGACCGTCAGTATACCCTATATACGTGATCTCGTAATTGAGATCAAAGAAATAGTAGATAGCAAGAGCGGTGGACGTGGCAAGTATAGTGAGGTGCTCAAGGATCTTCTTTCAGAAATTAATGGTACTATTTAGAAAGACGCCCTATACTATTCTAACTAAATATACTAATAGCCTGATAGCATACCAATTATCTGTTGTTACCTATAGTGGGCTATTATTCTGATCACTTTACCCCATACATATCTAGACGAGATCCCGACTATCTTTACAAGAGCACGTGCTCCATCCATAGATTCTTCAAGCCGATCTCTAATGAAAATCGTTGGACCATGCATGACAGGATATCCGTACCATTTCATGTTTTCTTTATTAAGAATAAGATAGGCTTCCACAAACTTGTTTAACAAATCTTTTTTCCTAGAATAATTGAATCGCTGAATACGTCTCTTGATCGTCGTGATTATGTCTTTGTGTTTCTCAATCTGCGGCTTCAGGTTTTGGAAGGCTGTTCGAGGTAACGGAATATATTTGTAAAGTGTAATTTTTTCAACGCCTGCTTCTTCTAGTTTTTTTATTATGGTAAGAGATTTTCTATATGTTTTAAATCCTTGATACGGTAATCCATACATTAAATAGACGTAGGGTCTTAGTCCATGGCTCCTCAAAATTCTGCAGGCCAATACTACTTTCACAGGATCAACGGGTTTTCCTATAAGCTCATTATACTCTTTATCGCCGGTCTCAAGCCCAATATGAATAGGTGTTCCTTTTAGATATCTTCCAAAGATTCTTGCGACTTTCACATCGACCAAGCAAGCCTTGATGTTCTCAACGAAGATCTTTACTTTTCCATGTTTAAT
The DNA here is from genome assembly GCA_026985375.1 of Desulfurococcales archaeon. Taxonomy (GTDB): domain Archaea; phylum Thermoproteota; class Thermoprotei_A; order Sulfolobales; family Desulfurococcaceae; genus JAADCY01. The sequence continues at coordinate 3,094 of JALSQP010000157.1, forward strand.
CTCTTCTATTTCATGGAGGCGCGATAGCAGTTTTTCAATAGCATCATAATTGGGCGGAGGATTACAAGGGTCTGTTAGAGGATGAGGGTATACTAGCTCCTCTCTCATATAATCAAGGAAATCCGGAGCACTAAGCACTATTCTTTCAGCACCGTTTGCAATAAGCTCCTCTATCTCAGAAACTATAGACTCTATACTCCTTGATCGTGGATGTCCAAATAGTGCTGGTACGCTGCAAAAACCACAACCGGGAGGGATGTTCGCTGGACATTTGAGTCTCACATTCAGAGGTCCTTTTACACAGATATTACAGTGGACGCACCCAAGGATACTTAGTCTGGGTCTCATGAAATTGCTACATCCTCTAATGGTCTCAACATATATTCTGAGAAACCATGGCTTATCATATGATAACCATATCTTTGTCCAAGGCCTCAATTTATCAAGTATATCTTTTGGTGTATGGATGCCCGGGCCCGTAACCCTTATAGAGCCCCTATCTCTATATGCTAGGGCTGGTATCTTCGCTAGTTCTTCGGGCTCGTTAATAGTCTCGGGTCCCTTCTCTCCGAAAAGTTTTTGTAACGGTATTTCTCCCTCACCGATGATTACAAGGTCTGCAAGTTCTTTCTCCAATATAGTTTCATAATCGTATGAACCCGGGCCACCAACGATTATTTTTGCCTGACTATTGTATCTTTTTATCAGTTCGCGTATTCTCCTTAATGCGCCAATGTCTTGCGACATAATAGAGATAAGCACGACAGGATAGTTCCTAACCAATTGTTTGTTCTCGAGGAGCTTTTCGTAACTAAGTAAAAGCACATTGTAACCCAGCGACTCAAGTATCCCTGCCACGACTCTAGGACCTGCTCCGACTACATCGAATGTGGAATATCTTCTCCCTCTAAACCTCGCTAGAGCATCAATAACTAAAATGTCTGTCAAAATGCTCTCCCACATTTGTGCCTGGATATATCGGTTCTACAGGTATCCCTTATATATCCCTGATACTTGGATAATGTATTAAATGAGGTGTCATCCGTGGCAGAATACAGTGCTAACGAGTCATTAGCGGAAATGCATATACACGAGAGTTTAACCAATTTAGCGAGGCTCGCAAGTGATGTATTCAGATCATTCAACGAAATAGTTGTCAATATAAGAGAAAACACTGATTTTCAGAGACTCTACACTAAGCTACGAGGCCTCAAGGATAACGTTGAAGATAACAGGATAATGTTCATGGAATACCTAGTAAGACTTGGTGACGCTGTTACCAATCGTAATCTCTACGTAGATTTAGCTCTAAAAATAGATCGTTCATCCCAGTTACTAGATGGTGCCTCATATAGATTAGCACTATATAGAACTAAGGGGCTTAATATGGATGAAGAACTATTTGGACTGTTAAAGGAGATCGCCGCGGCCCTCATAGCGGAATATGATAGTTTCTGTGATGGCTTATCAAAGCTGAGAATAGATCCTAAGAAAGCGCTTCAGAAGGTAAAAAGCATCAATGATTTAGAGAGTAAGATTGACGAGCTCTACAGACACATTACATTCACACTGTACTCTAAGTATGCTGATAATATTGTGGGGCTCATGGTTCTGAAAGACGCGGTTGATTTCATGGAGAATACAGCTGACACTATTAAGGAGCTTGGTGAGGATCTACGATACCTAGCACTACAAAGAGCATTAATAGCTTAGAAAATATTGAAAACATTAAGTGCAAGGGCTATTTGCTTTACAACCGTGTAATCGTGCCTGATTATGAATGCGCAAATATTCTTTACTGGGTGTTAGGCTACTATGGAACATTTCTTGGTGTAGCCAAGCCTAAAGAAAAGAGTATTCATTCACCTCTCGAGCTATCCATGTTAGAAGCATTGTATCTCACCGAGAATGGTGTTCTTGAAATATATTCTGGGGCTAGGAAGCTCAATATAGAAGAGATTAAGGATTTCTCGATAAGAGCGATCCCAAGGTTCCGCAAGTTATATGCTGTTTACAAGGATCTAAGAAGACGCGGCTTCATAGTGAGAAGAGGGCTAAAGTTTGGGTGTGATTACCTAGTATATCGATTTGGTCCCGGTATAGACCATGCCCCGTATGGCGTCCATGTTTATGATTCGCGGGAGTCTATCGATCCGATAGAGATTGTTAGAATGGGTAGGTTGCTTCATAGTGTGAGGAAGAAACTTATCCTGGCTGTTACAGGTGAAGAAAATATAAGATACTTGCTATTTACATGGTGGAAGCCATAACATAGAGATAATTAATAATAGTCTCCCTACGAGATAATAGTATGGTGTCAAGTATCGATGAGATCAAAGATGTACTGTCCCCCCGATATTAGGTGAAAAAAGCATTGCCCAGGCAGTACAATCCATACCATAGAGATTATCGACGAACATTTAAACGTGAGGGGAGAGGCGATCAATTTCATAAGCCCAGACCTATCAGGCCCCACTATCCGATGCCGCTAGGAATACATTGTAATCCATTATGCCCATTCTTCATATGTACTAAGAGAGCAAAGGTTGTAGTAAACAAATCGTATAGAGGTAAAATCAAGAAGGTAGCTTATTGTAGGCTAACTGGAAGCGAGTGTATAGGTGCCGAGTGCAAATATGCTGCATGCAGGTTAAATTCGATGTTACCTGACGGAAAATGCGCGAAAGCACTCGAGAAAACACGTAAAGAAACAAGTGACGAAGAGCTATTCAGAGAAATGGAGGAAATAGAAGACTACGATATAGATGAGTTTAGATGACCTCTCCAGCGACGATAAATATTATGTTCAATACCAAGAACGTCCAGTATTTTGCCTACGATAAAGTCAATAAGGTCTTTTATCTCTACAGGTTTATGGTAAAAGGCAGGAGATGCTGGAAGAATAATTGCTCCTATTCTAGCTAATTTGGCGAGATTCTCCAGATCTATAAGGGATAAAGGTGTTTCTCGAAACACGATTATGAGTTTGCCCTTCATCCTTATAATAGATGAGGCCGTACGGAGCAACAGGTTATCCTGTATACCATGAGCTAGTTTTGCAACT
>JALSQP010000158.1 GCA_026985375.1 Desulfurococcales archaeon
AATGCGAGCCCCAATCCCCTCCTATGATACCAGATCATTGTGAAATGATAATCGATTACCGTATGATACCATCTGAAAGCAAAGGAAGAAATAATCTCCAGGATCAAGAATGCCATCCAGCAAATTGAGGGCATAACAAATGTACATTACCTAATAGACCAGGCGAGAATGTGGACAGGGAAATAATTACTATAGAACACTATTTCCCAGCCTGGATATACCAAGGTGAACTAAGCCTACACATCCTCAGTCTTACCAAAAAATACAATAGCGAAGCATCACTTGAATATTGGAGGTCCAGTACGGACGGTGTGTACTCAGCAGGAATAAGGAATATACCAACTATAGGAATCAGTCCCGGAAACGAGGAACTGAGCCATAAACCAAACGAGTATGTATCGATCAAAGAATTAGAAGCTTCACGCAAGATCTATGCGGAGCTAGCACTTCAACTATTCCGTTAAGACTAGGAAAATTAGGGGAAGCGCCGGGGGCGGGATTTGAACCCGCGCGGGGAACCCCCCACCGGCTCTCCACACACCATGTCGAGGGCTTAGCAGGCCGGCGCCCTACCAGGCTAGGCGACCCCGGCTCCTCAATCATACCTTTTCCGCACTAATTGGCTTATAACTTTTCTTCGGATTTAAGCATAGGATTTCTGACGCAATTGCCAAGAATACGATTATCTGTATTATGTTTCTAACCTGTACTATCCACTGCACAGGCGAATTAAGGCTCCACGGGTCAAATACTAATCCTAGATTTAGGAAAGATAAGATCTTCCTCAAATACAGGTCGTGAAACCATAAAAGAATAATGGACGCATTAAGAGCGTCAGATAATAAGATGAAGATTTTCACCCTAAGCTCTCTTGCCACAAGTAAAAGACTTGAAGCAACAATTAAGCCATATTGTGGTAGGTAAGAGATGCTAAATAAGATAGAAAATGTGATAACCAGCAATACTTTAGCGCCTAGATCTCCTAATCTTCTACAATATGAAGATTTCACGTTTAATCCAACTATAAGGAAAACAAAAATCATTGTTACGATGTAAGAGAGAGGCATAATGTAATCCGGGCTTATTTTCGAAGTAAGGATTAGGAATGAACAGTTTAGGCATGATACAGGAAAATATCTATCTAGAAATAACGTTAAGGATTTATCGCTAAGAAATAGTGAAGTATACGACAATAAAGGAACAATAACTCCGCTAATAAAACGCCTCATCTGATCCCTTCTTTCATAATAAATGCTGTAGATGAACAATGGCATCAATACAGCCGAGTATGGATTCGTAGCGATCATAAGGCCTAGCACCAGTCCTGATAGAAAATGGTATTTCTTACTAAGAGAATAAATGAGAAGCATCAAGAGCGCTAGCCAGAGCATTGCCCAGCTGTATATAACATATATCAGTAGCGATGGCATAATAAATAGGGATATCTTTGATTTGGTCTCAACGATTTTGTCGAGGAAGTAAAAATAAAACAGTAAAAAGATAAAACTGAACAGCGAATACATTATATAGAATATACTATATATGAGCTCCATAGATAAATGAACATGAGTTATCACGTGACAAAAATATGTAAGTCTAATAAGAGCAAGCCATAGAAATCCTATCAAGGGAGGATATGCAAACGAGTAATCAAAGTATGGGTTTGATATTAGGTATTTCTCAGCGCTTCCGAAGCTAGTTATGGATGATTTGAGATAGGCGAGAAAATCGGTATAAATAGGATGAAATAACTCGTTATGAAATATGATTTTCTGTAATGTTAAAGGCATATGAACAACAAAGTTAACAATCCAAATTATCAACGATATAAGTAATATTTTGTATAAGGTTTTCAAGAGGTTTTCACCAAATACAGGTTTTCTTTAATTTTATTTTATGTGGCTATGATTAATATTTTACAGACATATTATGTTTTGACGGTAGATCGGTATGAGTCGAAACATGTCTACGGATAGAAAAGAGGAAATAGCGATCACTGTATTGCTCATTATAGTGTTGGCTGTTGCAGCCTATAACTTTTACTCATTAGATCAAAAGCTCACATTCGAAGAAATCAGCAGGGGTGGTAAGGGATATGTTTCTGATGAGGTTTGGTATGTTTCGAGTGCTAGGAATATTCTAGAAAAAGTGTTTCATGTTCTGCCGAGATTCCATGGAGAGCCCGGTGCCTCCATCATATATACTATGCCAGCGAATACGTCAGCTATTTATGATGGAGCTAAACTATATAACGTTAAGATAGTTGATATGAGTTATAATAAGATTAATGCATTCTATGTGCAGGCGCCAACGATAAGCTACATAGAAAGATATGTTTCTTATTTGAAGAGTAATGGAGTTCGTGTTACTGATGTTGTTTATGGATGGCGTATACCTGATGCTACAAATATTAATAATTACATGAACTACGAACACCCACCACTTGTGAAATATTTAATAGCTTTATCGATGATAATATTCGGAGATTATCCGCTTTTCTGGAGGATTCCAAGTATTATAGCTGGTTTGCTTGTCATCTTTTTCACATATTTAGTAATGAAAAATCTCACTAAAAATAAATGGTTAGCTCTTGGCGTATCTGCCGCTTTACTACTTGATCCTATTCTTCGTGCAATGTCGAGCATTGCTATGCTTGACGTATTTGTAGCGCTAGCAACGATTATAGCCGTGTATTTTGCCTCCAAAAAGAAATACAAGCTGGCAATAATAACTGGGGTTCTGGGCTCCATTGTTAAGTTTAGCGTATTGTTTGTCATGATACCTATATCGATCCTATATGTTAGGGAAGCGGTTAAAAAGGATCGGAGATTTTCGACTCTTATATATTCGGGTATCGAGGTTGTGCTTATTAGCATTATATTGTTCCTACTGTTTCAGATCATGGTCTCATTACCGCTGATTATGTATACTGGTTTTTCATCATGGTTTCAACAATCAATAACTGGTGCTATATCTTGGCATTTATCCATAAAATGTAGTGGGCCTAACTGCCCAGTGTCTTCTACACCTATAGATTGGTTTCTTGGTGTAAACTCGTTTGTACTATATTATTTCAAGAACAACAGAGCACTACTAGCACAGACACTATGGCCTGCATGGGCTTTATCACTAGTAATGTTTGCTCTCCTACTACCTGCGTATAGAAAACATCGCGGATTTGCTATGGCTTCATTATTTTTATTTGGCGTACTTGCAGGCTATGTTCTAGATTATGTTCTTGGCGGAAAAACACAGTATAGCTTCTACGCGGTTCAACTTGTTCCATACGTCTATATGGTTCTAGGCTTCTCGTTGTTCGATATAATGGTTTCAAAAGAGCGTTTCAAACAAATATTGAGAGACTGGTATGCTATATTCGGTAAGATGTGGGATATAATACTTGATGCCCTGGTGATCAGGTATGGATACAAGGAGTGACTACAGAATATTATTGCTAGAGAAAGCCATTGATGAGCTCGCGACGCGAATAAAGAATTGGAGTCTACCTTTTCCCATCAATAAAGGGAAGTTAGAGGAGCTGGTGAAACGAGCTAAAAATGCCGTATATAGGATAAAGTACTCTTTCTTGCCAGCAAAAAATCTAATGGAATTGCCTGAAATCAGCGAGTTGGAGAAACTCGGAAAACATATACGTGAGGAGCTCTTCAAAAACTACACTGCCATGAGAACTCGGGTTCGGTTCACTACTAAACAAAGACTCATCATTGCTGAGATCAAATACTGTCTTTGGATGATCATGGGTTTTCGTCGAAGATTAAGGTATGGTGATGAGAAACTTCCTGAATATGCTGTAGATGTTATAGGCGTCGAGGTATTATCGGTACAAAAACATCCTTTCGCCAACAATCTTAAAGTACTGAAGGCTGGAACCGAGAAATTTGGCTTCATAATTGTTACAAATATTAAAAATATAAAAGTGGGTGAGGTACGGGCTGTTGCTATCCTTCCTCCTCGGGAGTTCATGGGAATAATAAGTGAGGCCATGATAGTATCCGATGTGCTAGATAATGATATGAAAGGAAAATTTGTGCCCCATTCTATTATCAACTTGAATGAGTTGAGATCCAAAATTATAGAAATTATCGAGAGTCATTAGTTTTGGGGTTTTTAAATTTTTATGCTGGCATTCTTTTAACGGTGAAAAGATATGGCTGGAAGCATTGCGAGGATGAGGCTAATTACTGTTAAAATGCCCGAGATATATGTTGAAGGATTAGACGAACTAGTAAAGATTGGTCGGTATAGTAGTAGGAGCGAAGTAATAAGAGTAGCTGTACGTGACCTCCTTAAGAAAGAATTATGGATACCGGAGACAGAACTTAGAGTCCAGTAACGGTTTTTAAGAGATAGTTTATTTGACGGATTTTCTAGCCTTTTCTATTAATAACCTATATAGTGGCTCATCTAGTTCAAGAACTCTGAAACTTAGTGGCGGCATGAAACCCGGGAAAATCCTGCGTAGCTCGTTAAGGGTAATTGGATAGTCATACAGTTTGGGATTAACGACCTCAAGCGCCATAGCGGCTCGAGAGCCTGATATATAGCTATAATCATCTCTCCCCAGCCCTGTCTGCGTAAATTCATTTAATTTACGCCAAACAGCGTTTGAATCACCAAATATGACCCTACCAACTGTAAACTCGCCGATTATTGCTTTTACACCCCCACTAGCATACACTATAATTGTGGAACCGGGTTCTGGTTTGAGGCCAAACCATTTCCTCAGCTCAAACTTCTTTATGCCTGCAAATATTCTGTAGGCGTATTTAGGCCTAATACTCATCAAATATACTTTCTTTTCCTCCTTCAATCAAATCACCTGGTCTTCTCTACTTTTAAAAACGGATTATATACATCTAGTATAATTCTAGATGAAGAGGGTTGGTATTACTGAGGAAAGGATGATGATTGACACCAGGACTGATAGTCTCAGTTATGGAGATATAGTCTCAATATATATTGACGAGAAGAGAAACTTCGTTATACGATTGGTCAGAGGCGGTATTCTAGGCACTGACAAGGGCTTCATTAAACATGATCATATCATTGGTAAGGGTTTTGGAGAAATAGTATATACCAGTAGAGGAGTGAAAGCATATATCCTGCCCCCTATTCTAATCGATAAACTCAGACTTCTTAAGAGAACAACTCAGGTCATCTATCCTAAAGACTTGTCGTTCATGATATATTTATCCGGAATACGTTCGGGTTCACGCGTTCTCGAGGCAGGTGTTGGAACAGGCTTTCTGACCATAAGCCTTGCTAATTTTGTCGGCCCCAATGGTAAGATATATGGTTTCGATCTAAATGAGAAAAGGATTAGGATCCTAGGGGGGGCTATAGAGATTCTAGGCTATAAAGATCGTGTGGTTTTAAAAATAGGTGATATAAGGAAACCCCTGGATTTACGTGGTTTGGATGCTGTTTTTCTCGACATACCGGATCCATGGAATGCCTTACAAACCATCTATGAAGCGTTGAAGCCTGGTTTTCCAGCAATAATATATGTTCCCACAGTCAACCAGTTAGAAAAGACTGTTATCGCTCTTCGGGAGCATGGGGGATTCATATCAGTGCATGCATATGAGTTATTGCTTAGAGAATATGATGTGTCCAAGGGTGCGACGCGTCCCCAGACATTAATGATAGGTCATACCGGGTACATAGTTTATGCAAGAAAAGTATTTTGTGAAAAATAAAACGCTCTCCGGTGCTAGGCTGAGCCCTCGTATTCTTTGGCTCTTTTGACAATTGTTTCCAAGGCTTTCTCATAATCTGGCTGTAATGCCTCGTTTAACGGCAACTGTGATAGAAGAACACGAATACTTCCGTCATCAAATTCTGCTAATAGCTGTGGAACCCAAGCCATACCGTATTCGTCGGTATCGCCGTGCTCAATTAGATAGATGTAATCTTCGTATTTCACTTCAACCTGGGCACCTAGTCTTCTGGCGGCTTCTTCTGCGATTTTTGTCCAAAGACTATGATATGGATGATGCGTTGCTGTTACCAGTACCAGTTTCTTTATTCTAGGCATCCT
>JALSQP010000159.1 GCA_026985375.1 Desulfurococcales archaeon
AGACTATGTGATTATAGGAGACACAGTCGTGCAACTGGCATTGAAAACCAGGATGTTTTGTGGAGACGTGGATTTATACGCCTTGGAGCCGAGCCCCTTGATCGAGCAGGAGTTCTATGGAGAAATAGCCGAGACGGAGGGATGGAGTTATACTACCACTGATATAGGTACGCCCAGGTTAATAGCATCGGTGGGGGATAAGGAGATCATAATTGAGGTCTACGAGAACTTTATGGATTTCAATATTCCTCTAGAGATACTTGAATCTGCTGGAAGTATCAAGCTTGAAGGGTACAAGGTCAAGCTCATCAAGCCGGAGGAATACTTTGTACTAAAAGCCAGACAGGGCATAGATTTGGAGAAGCTCTTCACATATATAAAGAAGCTGAAAAAGATTGATCTAAAGGTGATCGAGAAAACTATCAAGCTGTTCCCACGGGAAGAACAGGTGCTCATAAAGAACAGGTTGGTCAGTATCGGACTGAAGATCAAGTAGCGTCGGGTCAGCGAAGAGTACATCATCGCCACAGCTCAGTTCCGCCGGAATACCCCATCATAACGAGGATTTGTTCTGGGGCAAAAATAATTTATCAGGAGAAAACAATAACGGAGAATGTGCCCCGCTCCCCGAGCGACATCTGCCGAAGAGGCATGGGATGACTCGGGGGTTCCCGGCCTTCAATCCATTGTTCGCATAATGTTCCGATGAGGTGCCTTCTCCTCGAGACCGGACGGGATGATTGATGCACCGGTTACCGAGGAGACAATAATGTTTTTCTCTTCCTCAATGCATGCTTTACAGGGATACCTAGGGATACCATTAATATACTCTACTGACTTATCTAGTCCTAACTGTGAATGAAACGGAGTAATGGGCGGACGGTGAGGAAGAAACATTGAGGTATCCGCTCGATAGGATATGTGTACGTAGCGGCATACTCTGTCCCATTTGCCAACGCAAAGTAGACACCGGGATCGTTAAGGAGTACGAAATACCGATAATGAAATCACTAATGGAGATCGAGGAGCAGATCAAGGAGCTCAGAGATCAGGGAGAATATGTTCGCTCATACAAGTATGATAGCTTCATAGTGATACTGATACGCGGAATAGACGATATGGAGATACTCGAGCGGTTGAGCAAGAAGTTGTCAAGCAAGCTTAGAGCAAGAGTCAGAGTTGTCAATTATTCGTCGGAGAAGAAGAGGATTGTTGAACAGTTAATCTATCCTGCGAGTCTCCTAGGTATAAACACTCTATGGCTACCTGATGGATCGGAACAGACGGTCATAAGGATCTCTAGGCAAGACCAGAGATTTTTGGCTGGCAAGAGGAAATATCTGGAGGAAATACTGTCAGAGCTTCTCGGCCGTCCTGTAAGGATAAGGTTTGAGTAATAGGCATCCTAATACAACATATATTTATTCTTAAAAATCTCTCTGAGAACCACTGAGGCATATTCTCCTACTCCTAGCTCGAACTCAAAGACAGCCCTATCATCGAATCTATAAACTGACACATTCTTTGGAATAAGGATCCCTGTTCTAAGCCAGCATGGAACGCCCTTGAGGAGATCATATGATATATTCTCAGAAACAAATATTTCGCCGTAATATTTCTGGGAATCCCTACAGGATGCTACAGGGTAAATCCTGTTTAGAGCGCTCCATCCATAATCTTCAATCATTTTATTCAGTAGTGCGTTGAACAGGTATGATAGATATGCTTCCAGCAATAATGTTAGAATACGCTTTCTTGATGTACTCGTCTTGAAGAGCTTGTACACTGAAGAAAATAATTCCTCATAGATAAACCGTTTTCCCGAAAACCTTTTGGCGCACCTGGCAACTATTTCTTCATCGTCCTCATAAGAATAAATAGTGTTCAAAAGCTCTTCTGTAAAGAGACCGTATCGGTTAAGGAGAAGAAATTTTCCGAGAATGTGTGAATTTGGTCTTCTTGCACCGAATCTCTGGTAGCCGTAATAATTGGGAAGACCGAGAGAGGTAATTTCATCTATCATTGATTCAAGGTCTTTAACAATATCTTTGTTTTCAATAATTATCTTGAATTTGTTCCCTAAGAGGAATTTTCTCGAGGGCTTCCGCCTAACGAAACCGATATGTCGAAGCCTTATCATATCATTGTAGAGGATTTCGAGAGGTTTTCTCCTTAGAATAGCTGTTTTTACGAAGATATATTGTTTCGATGTTGCATGCTTGTCCTTTAGGCCAAGATAGTATATGTTTGAGGAAGGTATGCCGAGCATTCGTGCAATGATCTCTATCGCTTTTATTGTCTCAATGTTCCTCTTAGTCATTAAAAATACTGTGTAATCTGTTTTCTCTTCCGTAAATCCGAGACCATCGAGGTCAATGATCTCTTCCACATAGAAGGTTTTTTCGGAATGTCTGAATGGATAATCAATATATGTACTGAGTAAATAGTATTTGATCCCAGTGATATGATCTATAAGTCTATTAGATCTGATCATAGTAGTTTTAGCCTCCCCGTTAAACGGTCTATTTTATCTGCTGGAGCAGGACCGATCGCGACTGCCGTGAGAGTCCCAGGAGGAAGCTCTGTGAGGCCAGCATCTCTAACTATACCTACCGGTAGATCAGAGCGCCTAGCCTGGTCAGCTATTGCTAAGAGTTCTTTCTCGTCACCACCTTTTAACACGACTTTCTTCTGACCAGTAGCCCACCATTTATCGAACCAATCTCTATATTCTCTATAAGCTGTGAACGCGGCTACCACAGAGGCATGTGCTACCTGAACGGCTAATTTGCCTTTACTCATACGTATATCTGTTCGTACAACTATTACCTGTTTGTAATCACCGTTGAACATTCCTAATCACCGGATGTCCAGGAACCATTATTCGGGAGTAGTTTGGAATACTTTTTTAAGTCTCCCTAAAAGATTATCGGATAGCATAGTAGAAGTGCATTGTGGGAGTGACTGAAAATGGGTGTGAAATACACTCTGGAGACAGAGAACATATCGTTGCTGGAGGCTGCTTCACCGCCAGTATGTAGTAGTTGTCACCGAATAATCCCGCCCCATGAACACGGTACAGCGTTTATCTGCCCAAACTGTGGACAGGTAATTATAAGAAGATGTAAGAAGTGTAGAAAGCTATCCGTACCATATGTATGCCCCAACTGTGGGTTCAGGGGCCCATAACTAGGAGAGGTGTACATGTATGGCTAAGGTACTTGTACTTCTAAAGGTTCTACCCGAAGATATAAATATTGACCTAGAAGAACTCAAGAACAAGATCGCTGAGGCTCTACCGGAGGGCTACGAGATCAAGGGATACGATATTGAGCCCATTGCATTCGGCCTAAAAGCTCTTAGACTATACATATTCATACCCGAGGAGACTGAAGGAGGCACAGAGCCGCTTGAGAAGACTGTCATGGGTGTCGAGGGAGTAAGCCAAGTAGAGGTAGAAGCAGTACACAGGATTAGCGAGTAACGGTTTTTGTCCATCCTTGTAATAATAGCATGAACTCTTTTGTTGACAATAGTATTTAAGGGGATTATGCAATTCTCTAACCGTAGGATGATGCTTATCACTAATTCATATGTGTTTACCGCTGTTTAAGGTGTAGGAATTGGTGAACATATCAGCCTCTTCCAAGAAGGATAAGAACAAGATCACATTGAGGGTTCTAGAAGCGGAGCCTAAGGATGTGGGTAAGGGTATTGCACGCATAGATCCGGAGGTCATGGAGAAACTGGGGCTGGAGAACGGCGATATAATAGTGGTCGAGGGAAAAAGGAGGACTGTTGTACGGGTAATACAGGGGAGGCCTCAGGATCGTGGACTAGGCATTATCAGGCTTGACAACATAACCAGGCAGAACGCCGGCGTGAAGATCGGCGACAAGGTGGTTATTGAGAAAATAAACGTGTCACCAGCTATCGTTGTAAAACTAGCTCCCGCTAAGTACTTCGCCCCAGCAGACCATAGGCTGGCCAATTATGTTAAGAACAAGCTCCTTGACAGGCCTGTTATGGAAGAAGATATCGTCATGATACCAATACTTGGTCAGAGCCTGCCCCTCAAAGTAGTCTTCACGAAGCCAAAAGGCCCTGTCATAATCAAGAGGGCAACGAATGTCGTCCTTCTAGAAAAACCCATGGATGCCTACAAAGTGCCGCGCGTGACTTATGAGGATATCGGTGGCATGAAACACATTATCAGGAAGATACGTGAAATGGTTGAACTTCCACTCAGGCATCCGGAGCTGTTCAAGCGCTTAGGAATAGATCCGCCTAAAGGCATACTCTTATACGGCCCGCCGGGTACGGGCAAGACGTTGCTCGCCAAAGCAGTTGCTAACGAGTCAGAGGCTTACTTCATCGCGATAAATGGTCCTGAAATAATGAGTAAGTTCTATGGCGAGTCGGAGCAGAGGCTCAGAGAAATATTTGAGCAAGCAAAGAAGAACGCTCCAGCGATAATCTTTATCGACGAGATCGATGCGATTGCTCCGAAGAGAGATGAGGTAATGGGCGAAGTAGAAAGGAGAGTAGTGGCACAGCTATTAGCCCTTATGGATGGTCTGGAGAGTCGTGGAGACGTAGTAGTGATAGCGGCGACCAACAGACCCAACGCTCTTGACCCCGCGCTGAGAAGACCGGGTAGATTCGACCGTGAAATCGAGATACCACTGCCAGACAAGCAGGGAAGACTAGAAATACTGCAAATCCATACCAGAGGGATGCCTCTAGCAGACAATGTCGACTTGAAGAAGCTTGCCGAGATAACACATGGGTACACCGGCGCCGACATAGCGGCACTCGTAAGAGAAGCAGCCTTAAATGCACTACGCAGATACCTGCCCGAAATAGATCTGGACAGTGACACGATACCGCCGGAAGTACTCGAGAAAATGGAGGTAAGGATGGAGGACTTCATGGCGGCATATAAAGAAATAGTGCCAAGCGGTCTGAGAGAGATCTATGTAGAAGTGCCCGAGGTCTCCTGGAACGATATTGGAGGCCTAGAGGAGGCTAAGCAGGAGCTAAAACAAGCTGTTGAATGGCCTATGAAGTATCCCGAGGTGTTCAAGCGTCTCGGCATCAGGCCTCCAAAGGGTATACTACTCTATGGTCCTCCAGGTACTGGTAAGACTTTGTTGGCTAAGGCTGTTGCTACTGAGAGCGGCGCCAACTTCATAGCAGTAAGAGGACCCGAAATCCTAAGCAAATGGGTAGGAGAATCGGAGAAGGCTGTTAGAGAGATATTCCGTAAGGCGCGAATGTACGCGCCCATAGTGATCTTCTTTGATGAGATAGATGCAATTGCGCCGGCTAGGGGATATGCTGCCGATACAAGAGTTACCGAGAGAATAGTTAGCCAGCTACTAACAGAAATGGACGGAATATCTGGTCTTGAGAACGTAGTAGTGATAGCGGCGACCAATAGGCCCGATATACTAGACCCGGCCCTACTAAGACCAGGAAGATTCGATAAACTCATCTACGTGCCACCACCTGATGTCAACTCGAGGCTCGAAATACTAAAGATACATACGCGTAACATGCCACTGGCGCCCGACGTGGATCTCTACGAGCTTGCACAGAGAACTGAAGGTTATAGCGGTGCTGATCTAGAAGCACTTGTTCGTGAAGCAGCCATGAGAGCACTCAAAGAGAACATAAATATCACAAAAATACATATGAGGCACTTCCTAGAGGCGATGGAGAAGGTAAAGCCATCGATAACCCCAGAGATAGTAAGGATATACGAGGAATGGGCGACGAGGGCAAGGCAGAGGCTTCCTAGAGAATATCTCAAACCATCCGTTTACTCTTAGCTTCTGCTCGAGGAACTCCACTATTTCTTGTTAATACTTATATAACTCGAAACAATAACCCATATATGACCAATTCCAATAACTATGCAAAGCAGGTAGATGATTATGCCGCGGTTCTCTGAGATATGGAGAAACCAACCATTATTCAGACTAATATTGGAAGAAGTACTGAATCATACATCTGGTGTCAGCGAGAAAGACCTGC
>JALSQP010000160.1 GCA_026985375.1 Desulfurococcales archaeon
CGTCGATATAACTTCTCTCTCCCCACTCATGGTCTCACCTCAGCGGCACCCATGTCGATGCTTTTGAACCATACTGTGAGACGAAGGTTATCCTGATGGGGTAGGTCGTGTTTATCGGGGCGTAGAAGACTAGATTGACAATGCCTGTTTCGCCCTGGTCTATGAGCGGGTGCTTGGCGAAAGGTATGGTGAAGTTTTCTGTGAGAATTATTGCTGGTATGCTCCAGTTTACGCCATAGATAAGCCTTATAGATCTTATGTTACCTGTCGTGTTCTCAAGATACGTGACATATATGTCTGTCGAGTTCATATCCCATATAGGATCCTGCCCCTCGTTCTCAATAAGGATGGTCATGTTGACCATTAATTTTGAGCCGATCCATCTTAGGGAGTTAATGGTGTAATTGGTTATAACGACACGGTCGTAGATCATCTTTAGGGCTAGGGCGTTATTACTCTTAATCTCCTCGGCGAGATCAATGACCTTATAGAACATACTACCGATTACTGCAACGCTGGCAAACAGTATCAGAAACAATACTATTGCGCCACTCATCGTTGTGCTCACTCCCAAGAAGATCACCTCCGCCTTAGACAATTAGCCAAACACGTATGTTGCTGACACACCGTTGGACAACACGATCTTGACCTCATAAGGCGGGGAATACGTTTTCGTAGTATTGATCGTTATCTCAATAGTCTCTCCGGGAACCCAGACGCCAGGCTCGGCGCCATACTCGGTGATATTGGCCGTAGAAATATTATAGTAATCTAAGACACCGCTTGCATTACCGAGATAAACATCTATGTTGTTCAGATCGCTATAAGGGACATCTCCTGTGTTCTTAACGAATATGTGGAAAGTATGAGATACAGGATCGTAGTATGCATTTGTAACAGTTATTACCATACGGAGGGCTTCACTGCGATGATTAATAGCTATGCTCATGGAGTTTAGAATATTGCTTAGCTGTGACATCACAGCAATAGCTAGAGCTACAGCTAGCGATATCGCCACTATTGTCAACAGTGCCTGCGATATCGTCGTCGAGACCATGGTGAATATCCCCCTCTAATGGGGAAAAACTAGGAACCCCCGACAACTCCGTGTGGGAGTTCTTCATTACTCTTTTCCTTTGCCTTCTTTTTTGATAAGATCACTCCAGATATGATCTTAAGTATCTCGTCCTCGAGGCTCTCGTCGACATAGCCTAGATTCTTCATAAGTAAGTATAGGACGAGTATCTGTTCATCGGGGGTTAGATCCTGTCTGAGTGCATCTTCCACCAGGGATATAACAGTATCCAAGACTTCCTTGTCATCACTCGTAATTAGGCCTAGGATCTGGGCGAGTTTAACAATATTCTCTATACTTTCTCTGGGTAGGGCTTTGCGTAGCGAGTATATTGTTTTTAGTATACGTACAACTCTCCTAACATCCATGGTCTTAGATCGTATGGGCGTCTTCTCGCCATATTCCTCATGTATAGCCTTCCCGATCTCAGTTATCAGGTCCCTGAGGTCTTCAAGGCTCAAATACTCTTTCTCGCCACCTATTGCTCCCTTTGTCTTTATACCTGCTTCTCTCCTGGTCTCCCTACTCATCTCTTCACCCCCTCCGGAAACAGGGATCTTGATCTCAGGCTTCGCCTTGGACTTAATTTTTTCCTCTATAACCTCCTTGGTTCTGTGTTCTTCTGGGGCTGGAGGAGAACTGGTCTCAAGTATAGTTTCTTGCGGAGGAGAAAGCATAGCGAAGGGATTCTGTAGATCCGAGAGACTAGCTCTAATCTCTGCAACAACCTCTTTAAGCTCCTCGAGCCCCTTCTTAAGCTCCTTAATCTCTTTTCTCAGCTCATCCAACTCTGTTGTTGAAGTACTTGCCTTGGCTTCGGCCAAATCATTCACCTCCAGTCCATACTCATGTAGCTCCATGATTGTTTTTCGGGTGAAAAGCAGCAGTATAGGAATGATAATGTATCTCCGTAAAGCCGTGTTGCCTGGTACGATTTTCTCAATGACTCCTTTCGGGTTTTCTCGAAAAAATCAGGACTGAAATACGTGGTTGAGAGTCCGCTGGATATCATACTTAAATCTATTATCTCACACATTACTTTCGAGGTCGTAAATAAGGCTAAAACGAGGGGTAAAAGCCCGAGCATTATTCTTAGTATTAGGGGAATATATGAACAAGCTATCGTGTTAAGGATAAACACGGAAAATGCAAGTACAAACAATTCTATAATCGAAAGCACAAATACAGATACCAAAGCCCCCCTCAAGAACCTTTTTTTAAAATCACTTAATGCCCCGTTCATCTTCATGGGGGATCACGTCCAGAGAGCAATTTGTTATATGGAAAAAAGTTGATTATGTTTAAACATAAACTGAGGCTACATAGCTATCGTTAAGATAGCGCTATCAGCGTATTGGGTGTTAGTGAAGCCGGCATACTCCTCGTGATCGTTAGAGGAGCACCGACCGGCGGCCTAATCTCTGCAGTGAACTGCTGGTAGTATGTTAGCTCGTCGGATGAGCTCAGCAGTACCACCAGTAATGCTTTCTCGCCGAACTTGAGAATCGTTGTGTTCTCATTATTCGGTATATTGAATAGTACTATGAAGCCGACAGTGTTCCCCGATAGTGGATTAGCTGTTCTCAAGTCGGAGATTATTTCCTTGATACTCGGAGCACCTGTCAGGTTAAATGCGGTCGTTGATGGCTTGACTGGTCCTGCTACCCAGATTAGCTGGTAGAGATTGTATGTCGGGTTGAACGATACCTTCCATACACCAATATGAATGTTCGTATATGTGTTGTACGGTGTCTGGAAGTATATTGTTGTCACATTTGTTGATAGGTCAACAGCTTCTCTTCCAGGCGCTACCTGTATAGGTATCGCTACAGCATCTATCTTGCCGTCACTACCAACCTCAGCGGTGATCGTTCCTGCGACCTGCAATGCGCTAGTGGATTCCTCCAAGCCTCTGCTGATCACTTCTTTGCTCTTCTGCGTTGTGAACATACCCATGTTCAGCACTACGAATGCTAGTGCTGCAGCCACAATAACGAATGCGATCAACACGATGGCGGCCTCGATACCTACGATACCTTTCTTCTTCTTATGGTGTCTCGGCTTCTTCACCAAGTACCACCTCGATGGCTGCTTTGAATTACTTACCTATGTAATATTGGGTAATAGTTTGTTTATAGGATTGAAGAACTTTGACGACCAACTGGCACTATTCCTAGCGATGGGTCGGAAACCCTTGTCTTCGCCGTGTAGTCGTCGGCGGAGAACATTTGATCGATGATAATGGTCATCTTTAATTCGGAACGAAATAAAAATATTGTTGGGGTGCAGAGCTTGATACTTGATACAAAAAATAATACATACAGCAGGTCTGGTAGTGAAAAATTTATGGTCGGAACACCGGGGCCGTGGGAACCATTATCGGTTCTGGTTGATGGAGCTGGGATTAAAGCCGCAACCATTATTAGTTTCGAAGAAGGAATAATTGCCTATTGGCCCCCTGAGATCGATGAGGAGACAATATTTTTGGCTGAAAACCTGTTTTTCCCTAAGCGCCACGGAATGTACATTATATTGGGTGGTAATGGTTTAAGGAACAAGTATCTGGGCATAATGTTTGGCGAAAAGATACTGCTATTAACACTGGATAGAAGGATTGATGCTGAACGCTTGGCCGCGAGACTCGTAGATATTGTTTTAAAGCGTATAGGAAAGATTACGGCTTAATCCTTAATAGTAGTATCATCGCCAAGACATATAGTATTCCTCCCCCAAAGAGGATCGATAAAACCATAGACATGCCACCAATCAATGCTCCAATAATGGATCCGGCGACAAGTACTGATACATATAAAAGACTGAATTTACCAATGATTTCATCCATCCAGGGTGTCTTGAACATATTTGCTAGGAAACTGTACAGCTTTGACCTCTTATAGGTAATGTAGTGTGGAGAGTAGTAGAGTATACGTTTACCCTCCTTGTCAAGTCTATAATATATCCCGGTGGGCGCCGTTATTCTCCTGAAAAGCCTGGACGGAGAAGCGCTGAACGCGTCTAGATAACTCTTAGCTCTCTCCATGCTTAGACCCATGTGCTTAGAGAGCTCTCTTAAGCTCATGTGGGCCCTATCTGATAAACCGAGAGCTATAAGTGCCCTATAGATCCTGTATGCTGTTACTAGTTCATGCCCAATGTTAATCCTCGTCATAACTTTCAAAGCGACCTCTGTGCTTGGCATGGATGTCTCATGACGTGTAGATAGAATTGACATTAGTTTTCGCATGTATTCTCTTCCTTTCTCAGAGAGAGAAAGATAGATATCATCTTCTCTGTATATCTTCTCTACAAGTCCTTTACGCTCAAGCTTTCTAATACTATCTAGTATACTTTTGCGGGAAAGCCTTAGTTTAGCTGCTAGCTCAGAGATACTTGTCTCTTCATTAATACTTGATAGATAAAATACTATGAGGAGCTGGTTGGATGATCGTGAGAAATCCAGAATACTGTCGAGCTCCCTTAGAATCTTTAGCGAAGATATTATCTTGTTATAAGCCGCCATTATAGTTCACCAAAAACACTATATCTGTAAAAATAATTTAACAAAGTACTGAGTTGCAAGTAATAATCATATTTCGAGAAAATATAATCATGTGGTGAAGTATTTAAATCCTAATACAATCAAACAGTTCAAATCGATGAAAACAGTATATTAATCAAGCTCAGAATAGGGTGGGATATTGCCTGTTGTTGACAATATTGTGGATAAGTTGGCGGAAATACTTGGGATATCTAGTGAGATCCTGGAAAAGAAGATCGAGAGAACAGTCAAGATCATGAATTATCGTGGCATTAATTATGCTGTTATTAGAGAAGATCTTGGAGGGTATCGAGAAGGCACAACAGTTTTTCTTGAGGAGGAAAAGATAGTTCACGGCTACCCGAGTATTCGAAGACTAGCTTTTCTGGAGAGTGTTCCCATGCATATGATTGACGAGATCATTGTTGAGGAAAAATTGAACGGTTATAATGTAAGAGTAGTGGATGCGGATAAGAAAGTCCTAGCTATTACCCGAGGAGGATATGTATGCCCCTATACAACCGCTAGAATAGAGAAGATGTATGGTGATAGGATAAAGGAAGCACTCAGCGAGTATGAGGACGTAGTGCTTACAGGTGAAGTAATTGGTACTGAGAACCCGTATGTTGCGTACGAGTATCCTGAAGCCGACGGCTTCGATTACTTCGTCTTCGATGTAATGAAAAATGGGGAACTTACACCGCTCAGCTTTAGGGACGAAATAGTAGGGAAATATGGTCTTAAATTAGTCCCTGTCCTTGCCAGGATCGGTAAGAACGAGTTAGGGAGGCTTAGAGAAATAGTAGACGAACTTGATAAGAGGGGGAGGGAGGGTATCGTTATTAAGGATCCAATGCATCGTGTACCCCCACTTAAATATACTACAATTTATATTAATATAAAGGATATAGAGGAGGGTATGAAGTACCCCTTTGATGAAGGGAGAAGTTATCTCTTCACGAGGATTATTAGGCTTATTTGCCAAGTATATGAATATAGTCTAGGCAACAAGGAGCTAGATAATATAGCTCTTCGGCTCGGCAGAGCTATTCTGAAACCAGCTGTTGAGAGCCTCAGAGAGAGGAGTATGGGTAGACTCGTAGCTGCAACTTATAGACTCGTTTTTCCCAGCGAGGACGACCTGAGAGATTATCTAGAGTTTCTCGAGGAGCTAGGCGTTGATGCCGTGGTAAAGATAATAGGTGCTGGTGAGAGAGGCGTTGAGGTTGAGCTGATGAAGCTCAAGGACACGCATGGATATTACTCTAAAATACTTGAAACGGGATATTCGCCTCTCGACTAAGATGTATTATTTGGTGTCTACAGCATGGTGGCTTTCCAGGATATACATGACGAAAACTATCCAATTCTCCACATCATTATCGATCATCGTAGAAAAAGGTACGTGGTCCTCCTTG
>JALSQP010000161.1 GCA_026985375.1 Desulfurococcales archaeon
CGTTAATAGGGCTAAAAAACTACTTATACGGTTAGAGAAAAGTGCTCAGAGATAGATCGTTTGATCCTCTGGATCCAAGACCTCCCTAAGCAACGACTCGGCCTCCTCTCGCGTTAAGCCAACAACTTTTACTAAGTACTCAAGAAGCCTATTCCTACCATAGCCTTTATCAATGTGTTTTCTAACAAGCTTGATCAACCCCTCCACCATCGCTTCCGATAATACATCGGTTAGATCAAGTATTTTTGCCAGCGAATTTAGAGCCGCCAATAAAAGGGCTAGCGCATCATTAAACTCTGATTTACCTAGACTTTTAATACTTAGATCAGATGCTATCGAGATATAGTCATCGTCTCCTGTAAGCATTGCTTTCGTCAAGGGCAATGCATTCATTTTCAGTAGCTTACGATAAATAAGTATTCTCTTCTCCGAATCAAGCCTAATGGTTGCTGCAGGGAGTACGATCTGTAATCTCAACACGCCTATTTCGTCATCGCAATAAATATTGATCTCCACCGGATACTTGGGGTGAACAGCCTTAATAACATCGTTTCTCTTATCGACTTCCCACGGGAAATCGACGAGATTATCGGCATCAATGCTTCCCGTCTTTAACCATAAAGAAATAGTATCTAGTGTATCACGGCACTTCAACACTTTCACCTATATCTAGAAATGATATTTTGCTCGGTTCGGAAAAAGGTTCGGCTATGCGAGGTCTCTCATTGAGTTTTTGAACTGTTATTGATTTACATATTTATCGATGATTTCATTACTCGATGTACTATATTGCTCGCATACTTCATCGATAAGTTTCTCCAGTGCTTCGAGAGGCTCATACCCCTCCTTAAATACAAGCTCGAATAATCTCTCATAGTGTTTGCGTTGTTCCTCATAGTAGATATCTAGGAGCTTCCAGGGAGGCTCAACTTCTTCGCCCTTTCCAACTCCTGGGCAGAAAGTATCCACGTAAGCCTTATCTCTAACACTTGGAGAAGCCGGTAAGAACGGATATAAACGGCACCTCAACGGTCTAACCGGATAAATACTGCATACGGGCACTCTATTCTCGTACTTGAGGAATGCGCACCTCCCTGTTCCAACGCCTCTGAGAGCAGGTATAGCGATCATGTCAGCCACTATAGCGATTATGTATTTTCCTCTAAGCTCCCTCCAGTCTACTCCAAGATACTTGGCAATACGGCATACATCGAATGCTGTCAATCCTACATTAGGGCCGGAGGTACAGCATCTACCGCTCCTCTGGCACTTTACTCTCACTTTCTCGCCTTTTCTCACAACCAGGTATCTCGACGACAAACCTTTTCACCACGCAACGAAGATTTTGTCGGATTATGTTCCGCAGAAGCCCCTAAAGGGGCACATTCTACAACTGGAATAATACTCGTCTATAAGAAACTCTACGTCTAGCTCCTCTTCGTCTTCGAGAGAATATTTCTTTTCATCTTTTTCCTTCATAGCATATCACTTGAGCTACTATCTCGCTTTAAGGCTTTATTAGTTAATTGGCTTACCTACCCCTCTACTTAAATATATGTATTAATATGGATATTAAGGGGATCTTGTATAATCTTATCTATAACTTTAATTATATTAGCGGGCGTGACCTTTTCACCATTCTTTAGCAAATAATCGCCTGCCAAGCCATTAATGTAGGCAGCAATAGATGCTGACACGAATGGATCTCCTGTTAACGCGTACATGCTTGCAGCTATTCCAGTTAGCACATCGCCTGTCCCGCCGATTGCCATGTAGGGGTTGCCTGTTCTATTGTATTTTAGTCGTTCTCCATCACTTATAATATCGATCGGTGCTTTCAATAGAATGGTGGCCTCGAGCCGACGTGCGGCTTCGGCCACAGACTCTGCCCCCTCTCGACCCTGTTCAACTGTTTTTCCTGTAATTGACTTGAACTCGCCACGATGGGGTGTTAAGATGGCCTTTCCTTTAAATTTCATTCGATCATAATCTATGGCTTTAAGGGCGTCAGCATCTATAACTATTCTCTTGTTCTCTTCTACTAGTCTATCGAATAATCTCCTAACAGCCTCAAGTGTTTCAGGGCGACGTCCTAGGCCAGGACCAACAATAATTACATGGGGCCTGTACTCCTCTATAGTCTTCAGAATATGGTCGAGGGATTCTATGCTGAGGTATTTTCCGGGATAAGGAATTGTTATAAGTTCGGGACTGTATCCCGCGATGATGTCCCTGACGGATTCCGGGCATGCGATAAATGCTAGATCAGATCCTGCTGCCAGAGCCGCGAGTCCAGCAAGTGCTGGTGCTCCGGTATAATTGTTACTTCCTCCTATAACAAGTATTCTGCCACTACTACCCTTGTGGGCGTCCTTGGGCCTCTTCGGGACATTGTAAATCACGTCTCCTGGACCAACATAGATTGTAGCATCTCGAGGAACCCCTATGTCCGCCACTATGATCTCGCCAGCTATATCTTTGCGTTTTAGAAGACCTGGTTTTAGATCGTGGAAAGTGACCGTTATATCTGCTTTGAAGGCTATTCCATGAATATCTCCCGTATCGGGGTTCAGGCCCGTAGGTGTATCAATTGCTACTTTTAGTTTTGCGTCTACCGTGTTTGCTTTCTCCACAATAGATTTTATAGGATCTCGTAGCTCGCCCTTTACACCCGTGCCGAGAAGGGCATCAATGATTATGCCAGCGCCATCTAATACGTCGAGCTTGCCTGGTTTATGGATCTTGATAGTGGTGAGTCTCTTTACTATTGAGTAGTTTTCAAGAGTGTCAGGATGGCTTATGAGCTCTTCCCTGTATGCGGGAAGTATTTCAACATTATAGCCGAAAGAATCCAGGTACCTTGCAGCGACAATGCCATCGCCGCCGTTTCCACCTCTTCCCATGAGAACCACTATTCTTCCAGCTTCTTCGGGCTTTAGCCTAGATATTATAGCCTCGGCAATACTTTTCCCTGCTGCTTCCATAAGCCTTATTAGTGGTATGCCTAGAGAAACTGTATTAAGTTCGATTATCCTCATATCCCTGACTGTTATAGTCATGTAATCACCCTTGATTACACTATATATGTTCTGTGTAGAAAGAAATACTATATCTTGTCCTCAGCCGAAACCTCCTCAGTCATCTTATCCATTACGACTGCGAGACTCATCATCGGCGATGAGATATGTCTATTCCCTACATCCAACGAAATTTGATTTAACTACATGTCTAATACCGATATTATCTACCTTAAACAGTCTCTTCCCAGGTATAATGTTTTCACTGAAAACGAGTAGCTCACCCGTTATATCATCTCTTAAGCCAACAACCGGTGTTCCCCAATACTCCCTGAGATCGCCTTTTCTCAGAGATATGGCTAGTACAACAAGATTGCCGAGCTCGGGGCCAATGATTTTGCATGAGCTAATTGGTTCTTTATCTAGGTAAACATAAATATTATCAGCCACGATTTCAGAGATCACAACCTCCTTTTGGGCCCCATCTATAAAAACATTGAATCCTCCATAATAAGCCGTCTTAATAACCGGATCCTCGCTCATCCTAAGAGATTCAAGGAAAATAGTTGTTCCAATAGAATAGTTGAGTATTTCCATACAGTAGTTTTCACAAAGTATTTTATGATCTCTAGGTGGTGACGGAGTTGTTTTGACTAAAGTTTTACCTTTTATTTCAAATATGTTTGTTCTAGAATTGACTAAAGGAATGCCTACATAGAGTCTATGGCCGTGCCATTGTCCCGTACTCATAAACACTATGTGTGGACAACTAATAAGCCATTCATATCTCCAACCATATGATATATTATTCAATAGTTCCACCGTTCCACAGGGTTACAAAGACCGGGCCAAGTATTGTCCCATCATATCCCTTTTATAAACAGGTACTTAAAGAAACCCACCGGTGGTCGAATATGAAGGGTCTAGTAAAACCTATAGGGATACTGATCATAGCAATATTAGCGTTGTCACTGACAACAGCGGCTATAGCACCCTTAACAATGGCCTCTAACAAATCGAACACACAACCTAATGTAATCCCTCACAATAATGTCGATAAATTGCTCTCAGAGAACATAACATATGATAAAGCAATACAGATAGCTTATCTCGTCAAAAACGAGAGCATGTCCATACTAAGATGGGCATTATCATATAATGTCACACTAGCCAAAGTGATCATAAAAAGAGGAGATGCGTTGCTTCAGCAAGCAGTACGTGCAGCATCAACGAACCAAACAGTGGCGAAGCATCTCGCTATAAGGGCTGCTTTAATCTATGGATTGGCGCCCGCTACAGCATACATTGTACTACAGAAAACGATCAATAACAACCTAGGAGAAAACAGAACTGTGACTAATCAGACAGTTGTTGCAGTTCTACGATTAGTTGGTGAGATGAGAAAACTAGTGGGCAATGTGGCAAGGATTGCGGAAAACTTCGGTATTGCCTTACCGCCTGAACTGAAGATTAACACTATAATAGCCAATGGAGAAGCGGATATCGCTCTAAAACTGCTCAAGAACGGATTTGTCAAAGCAGCGCTTGTCGAGTCGATAAAAGCATATAACACATATGTTAAAACATATGGATTGATCATAGTATCATCTGTGGCAGAAAAACTAGGCTTCAAGCATCCTATAGATCTATTCACACTAGTACGCAGAGTCGAGATTAACCCAATGATAATCAAAAAGGTTATTGATCGTTTACCTCCGCTAGTAAGAGAACGTATTATGGTGATGATAAAAGAGAGAAGAATAGCTGAGATCAAGGTAGCAATTCATAGAGAAGCGAGGATAGTGGCTGAGAAAATAAACCACGCATCAACAGATACTATAGCTAAGATAGCCGCAGGAGTACTCGTCATGGCCAGCGGATATCCTGATACAGCAAGAGCTGTAATGAAGTGGAGAGCACAGAAGAACTTCATGAGCCCCGTCAAGCTATATGAATATGTTAGAAATATAACACATAGAATATACAACAAGACAGGTGCCACGGGCATTAAGTTGCTCGACATAGTACTTATGACGCTAAGTCATGAGATAAACAAGACTACCGGCGCTCATATAGATCTAGTACAGCTATTCAAAACAACAATGGTAATGCATGTATTAATGCATCATCCTAGAAGATAACATCTAGAGATAATTAATCATTATTTTTATACCAATACAGTTTTTATTAATTCTAAACAGAGTTACTTCTAATGTAATTTTAATCAATTATACTTAAATATGCACATAAAGGATCAAAACTTTATGTGGGACGAGTAAAAACCAGTGATGAAGATGCAAAGCCGAACAATCATAGCGTTGTCATTTGTGATTATCTCGTTATTGATGGCATCATTGTGTTTTGCAGCTTCAACTAATATTTCACGTGTAAGTTTCACTATGAACCTAGATCCGGTCGCCGATGTTTCCTATGTCGTCGAGACATTAACTTTGAATCCTCCTTTAACGGGCCCGATAATGGCGAACATTACAGCTCCTCTTATTCCAGGTAAAAACATAACAATCGTTAGTGTTAAGAACAGCGCCAATGAGGAATTACCCTATACCCTCAACCAAAAATACTCAGTACTTGATGTCCTAGCTTATAACACCTCATATATTACAATTGAATATGTTGTTTCAGGTATAAGTGACGAGGTATCAATAGGTGTTTATGCAGTCACAGTGAATCTCGAGAACTTCACTGCTCCTTCTTTATCGGGGACAATAACGATTTTTGGAAAATATAGTGTCTTTGTCGCTCCCAACCCTGAATCAATCGAGAATGGTACCAATTGTATAATCATAAGACTCGATCAGCCAATGATGTATGTTGTGACACTCGTATCGCAGCAAATATTTTCCCCGACACAGACCACTTCTTCTCCTGGTCCGACAACAATTTCTTCTAGAAAAACAAGCACTACGTCTGAAAATACTGTTGAACAACAGGGTGTCGGCGGAATAAATCCATGGAATATAATTATCGG
>JALSQP010000162.1 GCA_026985375.1 Desulfurococcales archaeon
TATCATCCGAGACGAGTGTCAGCATGGATGAATGAACCAGATAATTCTTTTAAAGTATACAGAATAAGAAATCTATAATCAAAAATCATTTGTGGTGCAAATAATGAGTATGCCTTTTCAAAATCTTGAGGCATGGGTTAAGAGGCAGAAGGAGATCATTGAGAGCTTCAAGAAAGCCGAACAAGGATATGAGGAAGCGGATAGACTTGAGTTAATAATAATGACGAGGCAGGCTTTTCAACACATGATGAGAACAATTCAGGCATTCGACCAGTGGTTACAGGAGCCAATGGTTATCAGTCATATGCCTCACGAAATGCTTGTGGAACTATGGAGTACTCTGAGGAACATATTCTATGGTCTCTTAGAGCTAGATATCAAACATACATCTGAATTTGCAGAGCATATCAAAAGATTATCTAAGGAAGGAAAGCTGAACCCGATATTGACGATCGGGAAGACTGAGGAAAGAAGATTCTATCCAACATCGATATAGCTCTTGCCGATTAAGATTATAGTTTTAGAAACATGCGGAAATGGGTATACCGGATTAGCTAGTAATGACTGTTTAACAAACCTTAGCGTTAGAAAAGTCTTCTCCTTCTCCTACGAGGCCTAGACATTAACTCTACTTCGGCATCTATCGGTGCTATCTTGACTCGTAGCTCTTCAACGAGTTTTCTAATTTGGTCTTTCTCGTCATCACTTATGTATTTGTTCCCCTCTTTCTCTAAGAATTCCTTACCTAGACTGGTCACTACTAGTTTTCTCCTGGGATTCGTCTCTAGGAGACCTACATATCTTAGTGCCAAGGTATCGTTTAGGATCTCCTTGCTTGATGGTACTGTTCCAAGCATCACGAACTTGTATCCTAGATCATAGCCCTCCTCTTTCATGTAGTAAAGGAGATACTGGAGAGCTTTTTCGCTTATTCCGCTGGTGGCACTTATTATGTATAGGAGTTTCACTTTTCTCGGATCTTTCTTTATATCATCAATTGTTATCACGTGTCGTGTAATTATCTTGAGTTCTTTAGACTTCGAGGGTTTTGACATCTTCGCACCCCATAAGCAAATCACTTAGTCTTGTTTTTAGTGATTAGCCGGATTCTATAAAGATATTGTTCAAGGTTTAAATAATCCCTTTCGAAAGGTTTTTTGCTTTGCCTATGAGGCGATCATATAGCTCATTGATGACTTCATCGCGTTTCTTCCCGTTCATAACCATAACATTAATCTTGTACATCAGGAGCTCTTTTCCTTTATCCCCATATAGTCTGGTGAAGTACTTGGTTAGTTCTTCTAACTTAGATTTTAGCTCGGACGACTCTGCACTCATAGATACCTCCTCATGCATTTCCGTTGCTTCCCTTATGAGATCTTTTATTCTCGCCCTGTTATATTCGGAGGATGAGGTCCTTATAATATTGTAGTATGAAAGGCTTACTGCTAGTAGGAGAAAATAGATTATGCTTGAGTATATGGTCTGGCTTGACTCATTTAACGGATATAGTAAGTCTAGCCATACGCCTACGAGTCCTCCTAGTATTAGAGAATAGTATGCAAGTTTTAGCCGTATGAATGAAAGTATAAACGTCGATGAGGCTAAAGCTACGAGGAGAACAACGGGTAGAATTTCTTGACCCATCACTGACCTAGACAAAGCATCTGCAGTAAATATGAATACTCCGGTATAAATTGGTGTAAGAAGACCGATCATTGTCTTATGTCTTTCCCTCTTGGCGATGGATTTGTATTCAATGAGTAATCGCTTAATATCCGCCAAAAGAGAGAGTATTTCATCTACACCGAGGCTTTCTGTCCTGACGATATGTATTGTATTATTGATTTTTGTCAGAGTCCTGACCAAAACATCGATGTACGGCCTCGTAATAACGAGTGGTGGACGTAGAAGTACTAGTTCCTTATGGATTTTGAGGAGCTCATTTTTTGACATTCCCAAGGTAGGGCTCTGAGAAGCAAGGTTATCGAGTAGTTTCAAGAGTTCTCTTGATTTATCTATCAGGAGTCTATGTATGTACTCTAGATCGTCTGCTAGTTTCAATAATAACACCTGTTGTAATCAAGTAGATATTCTTTAGAAATAAGTAATGATATTTATTTCTGGCTAATAGACATGCTAAACTATGGATGATGTAGAGAGTTTTGTGTCCGAGGCCTTAGGGGCTGGGGCCTATGAGGTATTCAGCGGCAACTGACACCCGATAGATAAGTTATCTCCTCATAGATGAACCTCTTAAACCTCAGTTGTTTTAGAATATATAGGGGGCGGGACAATGTCGATCGAGATTAGAGTTGAGAGACCAAAGAGAATAGGTGCTCATAGCCATATTAGGGGCCTGGGTTTAGACGAGAATGGTAAAGCGATCAAGGTCGCGGATGGGCTTGTCGGGCAACTGAAAGCAAGAGAGGCTGCTGGAATAGTTGTAAAGATGATAAAAGAGGGCCGAATAGCTGGCCGAGGAATACTGTTTGTCGGCCCACCCGGCACTGGTAAAACAGCCCTAGCTATTGCCATAGCTAGGGAGCTCGGAGAAGACACGCCATTTGTAGCTATGAGTGGCTCGGAGATCTATAGTAGCGAGAAGAAGAAAACAGAGATTCTCATGGAAGCACTAAGAAGAGCTATTGGAGTACGCGTTAGAGAAGAAAGAACAGTCTATGAGGGAGTGGTAACATCAATAAAGGTTCGAAGGAGAAGACACCCTCTCGTTCCCTACATGGCTATACCAGCAGAGACCAGGATCACTTTACGCACGAAAGATGAAGAACTCACAATCACTGTTGGCGAAGAAATAACAAGGCAGATCCTCGAACACGGTATCAAGAAAGGAGACCTCATCTGGATAGACGCCGAAACAGGTAGAGTCTACCGTGTTGGCCGAGTGAAAGGAGTAGACTCGGCCAGGTACTATGATATAGAGACATACAAGTATGTCGAGATGCCGAGCGGCCCAGTGAAGAAAAGAAAAGAAATAGTGCGAACCTTTAGCATACATGACCTAGACATGGCGGTAGCCTCCCAGAGAGCACTAATAAGCTTCTTTGCTCTTGGAGTTGAAAGAGAAATACCGCCTGAGGTAAGGAAAGAAGTAGATGAAATGATAAAGAAATGGGTCGATGAGAAGAAAGCGGAGCTTGTTCCCGGAGTACTATTCATAGACGATGCCCACATGCTTGATATCGAGGCTTTTAGTTTCCTCTCAAGAGCAATGGAGAGCGAGTTCTCACCAATAATAATTCTAGCTACGAACAGGGGAATAGCAAAGATCAGGGGTACTGATCTAGAGTCGCCGCATGGCATGCCGCTTGATCTATTGGATAGACTATTAATTATTCCGACAAAGCCTTACGAACCCGATGAAATAAGGGAAATCATAAAGATAAGAGCTAGTGAAGAAGGCATAAAGCTCGATGAAGGGGCACTAGGAGAACTTGTTGCTGTGGGGAGTAAAACCAGCTTAAGATACGCTGTACAGCTCCTTGTGCCAGCACGAATAATTGCCGAACGAAAAGGAAGAGATGCCGTGAAGGCCGAAGACGTCATAGAGGCCAGAGAACTCTTCATAGATCTGAAGCAGAGTGTAAAGTATCTAAAGGAGTATGAAGAGAAGTTTCTAAAGTAAAAACATCCCTACAGATATGAATATAAGGCGGACGTTATTGAGAGAAACAGAGATCATTCGAAAGCTGCTGGAAATATACAGTAAAACACCAAAACATGATGACGGATACATACTCGGTTCAATGACCACTAGGCCCGATAATATCGCTGTGTACGCATACAATCTTTTTATCCACACAAATGCAGGGGACACAAAAATCTTTCCTGCAATAGAGTACTTCAGTGAAGAAATCATAGGTTTTATGTCCAAATTATACGGTAGATGCACGGGTTTCGTTACAAGCGGTGGAACAGAATCAAACATAATAGCCCTCTATGTAGCACGTGAGAAGACACGAAGAAAACTCGTAATAGCACCGGAGACCGTTCATCATTCTGTAATCTGGGCCGCTCATCTATTGGGTATGGAGATAAGACGTGTTCCGGTTAACGACGACCATGTAGCAGATGTAAGATTAGTAAATGAAATAGTGAAGAATAAAAAAGACGAGATAGCGGCAATAGTTTTAACGGCAGGAACAACCGAGTGGGGAACGATTGATCCGATCGAAGAGGTTGCCGATATAGCACGTAGATACGATATATACCTGCATATCGACGCGGCTTACGGCGGGTTATTTATTCCTCCCCTTTATAGGAAGGGCTATATCAAAACTAATCTTAAGTTCTTCGATGGAGTTTCGAGTATATCTGTTGATTTCCATAAAAATGGGCTTTCCCCTATTCCTTCGGGCCTTATACTGTTCAGAGATGAGGAGCTACTATCTTATGCTAGAAGAGAACTACCTTACACCCTTGGTAAATACCAGTATGGTCTCCTAGGTACGCGTCCGGGAGGCTCGGTAGCTGCAGTGTGGGCTGTGATCAAGAAGCATGGTTTGGAAGGATATTCCATTATTGCCGAGAAATGTCTCGATACAGCACTATACCTATATGAGAAACTATCAAAAATCAACAATGTCATTGTATGGAAGCCTGTTTTACCCATAGTTGTGTTTAAACATAAAACCATTGACTCGTGGGATTTACTTGATAGCCTTATATCATATGGCTATTACATCTACAGGGCCCCCAGTATTGATGGGCTCAGAATAGTTGCTATGCCGCATGTTACCAAGGAGCATATTGATAGATTCATAGAGATCTTCATGAAGATCTTAAAAGAGAAAGCTGAACAGAATAATAAGGGTTAACACGATCACCGTTACGAGAAGACCCACTAGATTAATGCCTATTATACGATTCTTTGAAGCTGTATAGATATCAAAATAGTAAATGAGCAACGGATACATAGCAATAGTACTAATAACACCTATGAATGCTGAACCAAATATTACCAGTTCTTCGAGTGCACTATGGCCCACATAGGCTATTATACATGACAGTATAAACACAAAGGCTACCACTGAGTAGAAGACCTGACTGATCTCTGATACTCTCGCCTTTAATACTTTGATGGATCCGGAAATAATTTTGCCAACCGTAACAAAGATAGTCGACATAGCCAAAATAGTGGTGGATATGAGGCCGATAATGACGAGATATGAATAATAGTAGTCTTGTGTTGTAAGCGCTAACGCTCCTAAGATGTTTGTTTGAATGCCGATTATAGAGGATATTCCACTTATTGAGAAACTAATAATTATCGAAACAAGCAGTGATATCCTTAGATCACCTAGATCATCATCATCTTCTTGAACTAGCATTGAATAGGGACTCGAAGCAGCACCCCAAAGAGCAATTATCATCAAGAGAGACGGAGTACTATAAGACAACATCCTATCTACAGAGCTGTGAAACAAAGAAATAATGAAAGCCACAAAGTAGATTAAAAGAAATAATGACAAACCAGCAAGTATTTTCTCTATTGATCTACCAATACGAGAATTGCCAGGAATAAGTGATGCAACCAGAACCACCAGCAGCAGGTATGGTAGCCAGGATCCACCAAATAGATTACTTAGGAGCACAGAGATTATGATCGCGTTTACAAGCAGTACCAGAAGCGAGCCAAAATATATTGTAACCAGGTAGAAAACACCCGTCTTTCTCCTATGCATGAGAAGATATGATGAAGGTGTTGTACCATAAAGTATCTTGGGCACAGTTATTGCCTCTTGGACGAATATCATTGGTATAATACTTATTGTGACAAGTAAAACTCCTATTAATCCATATAATCTCCCAAACAACATGTACATAAACACATTTGTTAACTCGATCCCTGATAAAACAGCTATAAAACCAGGCCCTAGGTTCTTCATTATTTTCTTCATACACGTCCCGTAAAACTATAACATACGTATGGATTAAAAATGCGGGGCTCTTACTTATTTGAGAGAATCCTCATTATTTCATTG
>JALSQP010000163.1 GCA_026985375.1 Desulfurococcales archaeon
GATCAACTTCTTGGTACTGGGATCTATTGTTGCGAAATTGGCTCTAAAAGCTATTTCATAGCCCTCCTTAATGGTCATTCCTGCACCGATGGCTTCGATGGGTCCTCTCCCGGTATAGACTTCATGTGGATTATATCCTATTATTGATATAACTGCCTCATCGCTTTCGGGCGCGATCCCTTTCTCAACAGTATACATGGCTCCACAAACACCGTCCCTAGCGATCCTGTCAAGACCCGGCTTATAGGCCTTCTCAAGAGTCGTCACAGGATCAGATAATCTATCAGCCATACCATCCAGAACCAGATAAAGAAGCCTATTAGCTACCATTACCCATCACCAAATTGATCATTTTCATTGACAATGCTATATAGTGAGAAGGTAATAACATTAATTCTTTAAAGTTGCTTAGCTTGTTTCTGGTAGTGAGTTCTCTCATATGAAGCTACACGTATAATTTTGCTTTATGTTGTGCGGATTTCGCGCCTTCTTATAAAATTAACATCTCCTATCAATTATTGTCTTACTGAGTATTTTAATAATTTTGTGCGTTTGCGCAAAATTTAATAGTGTGCTATAGCTCAAAATACTTATGGGTGATAGAAATGGCCTGGTTCCCTGGTTATGGTTGGAGAGGAGGCTGGGGCTGGAGAAGAAGCTGGAGAGGCCCATGGCCTGGTAATGGGCCATTCAGCTACCTACCGCCGTGGCAGAGACCTGGATGGCTATTCGGAAGAGGAGCATGCTGGTGGCTGCTTGGTGGCCCATGGGGATACTGGGCTAGGACTTGGTATTCCTATCCAGTACCCTATCCATACGTCCCTCCAGCTTACTACCCATACTATCCATGGGGATGGTGACAAGTACAATGTACTGGTGGTATTACCCACCAGTATACACGCCGTACTACATGTATGATCCTATGGCCATGATGGCATACATGATGCAGTGGATGACCATACCATATTATTATGCACTGTACATGGAGATGTTTAGGGCAACTCTGGATGCATGGAGAAAAGCCATAGAGGCAATATCGACTAGTATATCACAGACGACAAAACAGTAATACTCCGCCATAAACAACTCGTTGCCAGGGTCTAGACGAAAGATCTAGTCATTAAATAGTTCTTTTTTACCAAGTAGACGTAACATAATATATGTATTAATGAGGACCTACATGATCGGATATTAAAACAAGGAGGGAGGTCCACCTTGTCTTGGTGGTATAGGTTTATGAGGAGAATGTATTATTGGTTGCCGCCACCCTACCCCATTTATCCAGTGTCATCACCTGTTCCTTACCAGCCATACACTAGCCAGTCTGGACAGCCAAGCGGGCAGGCACAGATGCAGCAACCAGTAGCTCCACCTTATATGCCGCCATATTTCCCCCCGCCACCATATCCGCTTCGTCCAGAAGACGAGCTAGCAATGCTCGAGGACTATAAAAAGATCCTCGAGGAAGATCTCAGAGAAATACAGGAAGAACTCAAGAGTGTAGAGGAAAGGATCAAAGAGCTTAAGAGAATGCTTGGCCAGGAATAATGCTACTTAGATTAGAAATATTTTTCAATGCTTTGTCAATTCTTTTCGATCGAATAAATGAGGAGAACATAACTTCCTCCAATATTTTCCTATACACCGGTGCGAAGAAGAATGTATTCCATCTATGAGAAATTATATAAGTATGTTGACCCCTTTGAAGCCGTGTCATTGCTCATAGACGGGTTCGAGAGAAGAGTAGTAAGGTTAAGACCAGAGAAGAGCGTAGGCTATATCCTCGCTGAACCAGTCTATGCAGAGATAGATAGGCCCTATGCTAATCTATCTCATGTGGATGGTTGGGCTGTTAGATCAATAGATACGGTAGGTGCTTCTTCGGAGAGACCTGTCAAGCTTAAGGTGAGAGACGATGTGGATTCCCGAAGGGCAGACCAGGCAGAGCTCCGGCCAGGCGAGACGATTTTCGTTGAGACAGGATTCCCCATACCCATTAATGCTGATGCAGTCATACAGGTCGAGTCAGCCCGTAGAATCGGAAACAATGTCTACATCTACGCACCGGTAACCCGAGGATACAATGTTTTTCCCCGATCCAGTGATTTCAGGAAAGGAGAAAAACTACTCGATAAAGGTACGAGGATCACTAGCTATGCCGTGAAATTATTAATGGATGCTGGTGTTTGGAGGATAAAGGTCTACGATAAACCTAAAATAGCTGTCTATAGCACGGGTGTCGAGCTCAAAGAAGAGCCGGCCATGCCCAGCCAATCTTACATACCTGACTCCTCAAGATTATTCATAAATCATGTGATCAAGGAGCTCAGAGGGGAAATAATCGATACGGCCAATATACCTGATTCTCATGAATCAATAGCTAGAGTAATAGAGGAGATCATAGATGATGTTGACCTTGTAGTAACAATAGGAGGAGTATCCATGGGTCCACGCGATATGACGTGGACAGGGATAAAGAATAGGATAAAGTACAACAGGGTCTTTAGAGGAGTAAAAATGCATCCGGGAAGATCAACAAGCGGTTTCAGGACAAGCACTGCATCAATACTTAATCTTCCGGGACTGCCTCAGTCAACCATAGCAGCGGCATTATTAGTACTAGCCCCAGTCGTACGTTATATGTCCGGGGCCGACCCGAACATAGATAAGCCAACACTGTACGTGAAGCTTGCCAAAGATTATCGGAGCGACAAATACTTGGGATTTTACAGGATAAGATACGTGGAGATCATGGGTGGAGAAGCAGTCGTATGGGAGGATAACCCATCCTATAACGTCTTTACGCCACTAAGAACTAGCGGCATAACAACAATACCCCCCGGTAAGAAGCCATTGAAGGGAGAAATGATACCAGTGTATAGACCAAGGATGATCTATCCAGAGCCGAGCTAAACCTTAAAGTTAATTAAGTCCCTAAACACAATTGTTTATCAAAGTAAATTATCCCTGATAGATTATGGAGGAGGACAATTTGAAGCTAGGGTTTTTCACTGAGCGGCAGATAAAAATCCTATATCTTCGAAACAAGGGACTTTTACTAAGAGATGTCGCGGAGATCATGAAGACGAGCTACCAGAACATATCATTGATCGAGAAGCGCGTGTATAGGAATGTTAAGCTAGCCAAGGACACGATCCTCATATATAGGATCGTGACATCGCCTGTAAAGATATTGCTTCCAGCGGGATCTCATTTGGCGGAGATTCCGAGAAAGGTCATACTAGGGTGCGATAAGAAGGGAGTGAAGCTTAAAGCGGATTTCACACTCATTTATAAGCTTATAAGATTTAGGACATCCGAAAACATAAGGGGCCAATACATAATCAAGCCCATACTCCTTCTAGTGGATCTCCAAGGTCAGCCACACGTCTATGATTATGAGAATGTAGAACCCTTCATTAGGGAGGTAGAGAGGATCATAGGAGAAAAGCTAATAGAGCAATAAAGTACGTCGGCCTCCGGCTTCTCCACATCCCCGGCTAAGGTTCAGAGACTCTCTTTTCCCCACCCACGATGAAGTATTTATCTTGGCAGGAAAATAATGTTGACGGGACAAATAAGAACTATTTGTTACGCCTAGTATTATGGGTCTTCATAGCCTCGATTACTGCTTTGTATGGCTGGGGAGCCGAGCCTGTACACTCCCCGGTTGACAGGCTTGAGTCGATGCAGACCCTTATCAAACCCTTTTTAATCAGCATCGAAACTATATCCTCGATCTCTGGGCAATACATCCCTGTATAGGTGAGCCTCCAGTCACAATCCTTGAAACAAGAAGTTAAACCATACTTAAAGGTATAAAGGTAAATAAGGTTATGGAGAGTTATCCTCGAAGGGTTATAGATCTCTATAAGTTCCAATATTATCCTTGTCTTCAACATCTATTCCCCGCCCACATATAGGAGAGCTTAGTCTTAAAAAGAAGAACTAGTAAAAATACCTTCCATAACTCGGAAACAAGAAGATATGGATGAAACAACAATTGTCGACAGTGGCTATATACAACATATTATATACAACTATACAGAGCGCATTGTTTTCCGAACAATTTATTCATATCTCAATTGTATAGCAATATATGTATCAAATAGATAGAATAATAAAAACATATTATATTGTGCTATATTTTCACATAAGTGGTTGCCCGTGCTTTGTATTTTCGATATTTTGAAGGCGATGAGTTCTTGTATGGTCTTCTCCTGTTTGGGTCGGGTTTTCGTCCCCGCATTGAGGGGGCTGTTGGGGCTCTACTTACCGCTTCAGCCCCTCATACGCAGGTATTTGAGAGTCAGATTCCATGGAGCTATTGTGTCCCCGGCAACGATATATCCGCTAGGTATTCTAACCCACCTGTAGTTGAGGA
Source organism: Desulfurococcales archaeon (assembly GCA_026985375.1). Lineage (GTDB taxonomy): Archaea > Thermoproteota > Thermoprotei_A > Sulfolobales > Desulfurococcaceae > JAADCY01. The sequence goes on from JALSQP010000163.1 coordinate 4,385, forward strand.
ACTCCGGCCTACCACCTCTGGGTAAAGTTCTTGATGTATTCCCTACACTAACATATACAACTCATATCTCCTCCAATAGTGCCGTGATAGATTATGATCTATTTACAGTAGATGCATTCTATTGATGTCCTCGAATATGGTGAAGAATATATTAGAAAGAATTGCTGAGAATATTTGCTGATAACAATGCAGACCATACTTTCCTTAATAGTTGTGCTTAGTGCTTATCCTTCGTTTCAGTAAATGTTTTTCATGACTAGCTTGTCTCTGGTGGTTTTTCCTCAGCGCTTCTGCCTATGCCCTCGTCTATTATCTCCTTAGCTAGTGATGTGGCGGTTGCTATATCGTTGCTGGTGAGCTTCTTGTATTTTTCTCTATTAATGTAGACGAGGAATATTGCTTCTGGGATTATTCCGTGTTCCTTAGCAAATTTATTGAGTGGTATTTCATATCGATCCACTATTCTTCCCGACATGGCCTTCGCTATCAGGATGTGGCTGAATAGGTCTTCGGCGGCTGAAGGGAACACATCTATCGATATGATGGTAACCTTTATATCTTCGCAATGGAATCCTTTCTCGCCGAGGAGAACCGAGAGCTCCGTGCTTATCTGCTTGTTTATCGCTGCTTGGATGACCTCCTTGAAGCGCCTGGAGAATATATGGCGTGCGTCATTCTTGTTTATAGTGTATTTTGCGAGGAGCTTCCATGCTGGTTTCCTTATGTAGAGCAGGTTTTTGAGTGCTTGGCGTCCAAGCTCCCTATAGGTTTCTTCGCAGACAGCTCCTATGTCCCCGCTTGCCATGATGTTCTGTAGTAGCCCGTATATGCTGTAATCTGTGAGCGACATATAGGCTTCTAGGTCGCCCTCAACGACCCTATCTATTATTCCTGCGATATAGTGTTTAAGGCATCCAAGGAGTATACCTATGGTCTCGATAAAGGCAAGATTGACGTGATGTAGATAGACGTTCTTATACATGAATTTCCTGGCATTTAGAAGCCTTACTAGGTCATCAACAGCTTTTGCTTCGATCCCTGGTATCAGGAGATTCTCGTAGGGGATTAGATGTGTGTTAAGTATCAGCCAGTCGATATTGATCTCGCCGAGCGGTAGCCCCGTGTAGTAGCTGTCCCGCTTAAGATAGTCGAGTATGTCGGCCGGGTAGAAGAAGTCTCTGACGACTAGTCTGACAACCATATGGGGGGCTAGATCAGGGCTTGGCTGGAAATAGTCTTCACGGCTTAGAAGACCTTTCTTGCCGAGATCAGTGTATTTAGCCATAGTGTATGGAGGCTTCATGGCTACGTCTAATAACTCTATAACGGTGTCGGCATCAATACCTTTGCCACTCTCATCCACAACACGGTGTATAATGCGGCGGAGATAATCCCTGTAGATCAGGTAGCCCATGACCTCATGGTTACCGAACCTGTAGCCGAGGAACCCGGGATTGCCAAGGACATACTTGTCAAAGGCGTGACTAAAAGGCCCGTGCCCAATATCATGGAGAAGACCTGTAAGACGCGCGGCAAGCATTAGTTCACGAGCATGGCGGAGCATATACCTGCCGGTATCGCCCTGATGAGCATCCAGTAGCTCGAGGCTCCTAAGGA
>JALSQP010000164.1 GCA_026985375.1 Desulfurococcales archaeon
ATAGAGGATATCTTAGATTGCACGGTCTCAATAATTTTATCCATATCACTAATCAGCTGGTACGCCCTAGATCTCTTGTCGAATATGACCCCGAAAAGCCATATCAACCTCTTTATGTCATTGTAGCTGTAACACCATACCTTAACCACAGGTATTTTTTGGGCTTCTATCTCATTGACTATTTTCTCATTAAAAGGCCACGTTATAACTACTTGCGGCTTTAGAGCTAGCAGAGCCTCAATGTTCACAGAGAAACTACTTCCTGGGGAAGGTATCCTTGTGACGTTCGGGTAGGCTTTAAGCATTAAAGGATTGTATTTTGCATACTTCGATATACCTACAACCTTATTCATCGCGTGAAGAGCAAGTATTAACGTATATGATATAAAATCTACGGCCCTCGTTATTTTAGGCGGTAACGTCACTGTTTCATTAAGCATATCCACTACTTTCATCCAATTAATGCTATAAGATGCGAAGGCCTGCATTGGTATGAATTCGCCATAGAAGTGGGTGAAAAGATACTCGGCGTCGGCTCTCCAATTAATGTTTTTATAAGTGTCTGGATAGATCAGGGACGCAATGTATTCTATGCCTATAATGTTCCGCGGTCCCCAATCAAGTACACCGCCTATGCTAGACCAGCATGGAACAATGTAGATGCGCCCAGCCTTGTATGCTTTGAGCACCTGCCAATTCGGATCGCTCTTGATCCTCTGTATCACGTAGCTGATAGAGTTAACAGATGACGTGACAAGGATAACGTCGGGATTCCATGACGCGAGTGTTTCGAAGTCTATCTTAGGCCATTTTTCCTTCGGGAAATGCTCCAGGGCCAGATTTATTGCCCCAGCCTCCACGACTGTGTGGCCCCAGCTGGTGTTTGAGTAGAGCATTATGCTACCCTTCATAAGGGAATAGCCTGATATCATGACTGCTGTTACTTTGCTTGTAATGGTCTTAGCAATGGATTCGATCCTATGGTAGTGGTACCTAAGATAATTACATAGCTTCTCAGCCTGCAGGGTATGCCCTGTTATTTCTCCCATGATCTTTATAGCTCTTAATTCGTCCTGGAAATCATGTATGAATAGGCCCACAACTTTTATGTCCATCTGGTTCAGCTTAGCAATTATATCACTCGCTTTACCATATCCAACATCCATAATAACCACGTCAGGCTTCAGAGCAGCTATCTCCTCTACATTTACGCCTGTGAATAGGCTGCCTACAGCCGGTTTATCCCTTATACAATTTGGCAGGTATTCGTCGTACTTCACATATTTACCTATCCCCACGATGAGATTACCGGCGCCTATAGCCAATAGCGTCTCAGCCCAGTATGATTCTAATACAACAATACGTTTAACAGGCCGGCTAAATATGATCTTCTTCCCCCTGAAATCAGTTATTACGATTTGTTTTGATGGCGATGTACCTGTCTTGCTGTGAGGTGATGTAATTGTCGTTGAGGCAGTTGTTCTAGTGGGTGTAGCCGCTATATGCGATGTGGTGCTTGTCCGTTGTGCCTGCATGTTTACGTAGTAAAGTGTTATTCCGCTCCCTATCCCTATGAGTATTATTATTATAACTAATGCTGCGCCGGTTTTTGTTATGGCCTCTGTCTTCATATCTGTGCACCCCTTGAAGTGGCGGGGTACATCCCCTTTTAGATATAAATACCATGGTTCAGGGATATAAAAATGGTGCAGTAGTTACAAGTCGATGGTGCACTGAATTGACGAGGATCTCCTTTATAATAGGGTATAGTGCATCGATGGCTAAGACTCTATCAGCTATAGCTGGAGAACTATCTGAGAAATACGGCTTCGAATATAGGATCATAACACCCTACATGCTAAGACAAGATTATAAAGAATTCATATTAGGTTCGGACTTCATATTGATCTACTCCTCTCATCTTCCTGACGATTATGAAGAATTATTGGAGAAGATCTCTGGGTCTAAACTCATAGTGGGTCTTGAGGAGGCACACCAGCACCTTACAAGCATTGATCCTGTACACTATGATAAACTGGTAAAGTATCTCAAGATCGGCGGGCGTGAGAACCTCAAGTCCATGATACTCTATATCCTAAATCTTCTCGGCTACAAGGTTGCCGTAAAGCCTCCCAAGCAAGTTCCATGGCATGGCATATACCATCCGAGATTAGGGTTCTACAGTACTACAAAAGATTATCTCAAAGAATACAAGTTGAGAGATAGACCATTAGTAGGGATACTCTTCTACAGAAGTGACTGGCTCTATGGAAGACTAGATCTTCTCCGAGTATTGGTTGATACGCTCGAGACCGAAGGACTAGGTGTGCTTCCAGTATTCACATACGGGTTCAAGGACGGGTATCTCGGCACACCGTCGTCGGAGGATACTATTAGGAGCTTCTACATACAGGGAGGAAAACCTGTTATAGAGTTGCTTGTTAATCTAACCAGTTTCTTCATATTGGATCATGGGCCGAGCAGGTACTGGAGCACAAAGGGATATACAGGGACAAAAGGAGTCTATTTCCTTAAGAAGATGAATATTCCCATCCTCGAGTACATTACAATGTATGATCTGACACCAGAACAGTGGCGGAACGATCCAAGGGGCTGCGGTTACATGACGCTAGTCTACAGGATCAGCATGTCTGAGGTCGATGGTGCTATTGAGCCTATACCTGTGGCCGCTACTAAGCCCAACGAGTATGGAGGCAAGGACGTTATCCCCTTAGAGGAACAATTAAGGATCGTTGCTAGGAGGATCAAGAAATGGATCAGGCTAAGACGCAAACCCCCATGTGAGAGGAAAATAGCTATCATACTGATCAATCCACCATGTAAGGGACTAGAAGCAAACATCGCTGTCGGTTTCGGCCTTGATGTACCCGAAAGCGTTGTAAGGCTCTTGAGGAGGCTCAAAGAAATAGGCTACTATCTCGGCGACTGGATACCCAGTTCCGGAGAAGAGCTCGTAGGTATGATCCTGGAGAAAAAGGCGATCAGCGAGTTCCGCTGGACATCGGTAGAAGACATAGTTGGGCATGGGGGGGCTCTTGACATTCTCCCTATTAACAAATATCTTGAGTTTTACAATGGGCTACCGGAAAAGGCGCGGAGAGAAATAGAGGCTTCATGGGGGGACCCCATGCGTGTTGTACGGGAGAAGCCGCCAGGGCTTGCTGGCATGGTATATAACAATGGCTTCGTCATACCCGGTCTTAGATTTGGTAACATTGTAGTGGTTCCACAGCCGAAGAGGGGATGTGCTGGGCCTCGATGTGATGGTACAGTTTGTAAGATACTACACGACCCTAATCTACCACCACCGCATCAATGGCTTGCTGTATACTGGTGGTTGACACGTGTTTTCGACGCAGATGTAATAATACATTTCGGTACGCATGGCTATCTAGAGTTTCTACCCGGGAAGAACGCGTGCCTCTCAGCTTCATGTTGGCCTCTCATAAGCATTGATGATGCTCCTCACCTCTACATTTATGTTGTCTCGAACCCCATGGAGGGATCTATTGCTAAGCGCCGTGGAATGGCCGCCCTCATAGACCACCTCTACCCGCCAATGACGGCTGCAGAAGCCATGAGCGAGCTCGACGATCTAGTAAATCAGTATCTCAGGGCTAAGAGCATGGGTGATGAGGTTAGAAGACGTGAAATACTCAGTTTAATCAAGGATCTAGCCATTAAACATAATATATCGCTAAGGGAAAATATGAGCGAGGATGAGATCATAGAGGCGGTGCATAAAAAACTACACCTAGTTGGTGAAACAGATATCAATTTAGGACTACATATCCTGGGCTCCCCGCCTAGTCCCGGAGACAAGCTTGCCAAGTACGTTGTTACAATAGATCAGAGATTACCTCTGGAAAAATCTCTTGTCAAGACTCTGGCGAGCATACTTGGTACTAGTTATTATGAGCTAGAAGATAAGCCTATGGAAATAAATGAAGCCCTAGGGATACCCAATAGGGAGCTCAAAAAGAAGATCAGATTGGCTGCCGAGACGATAATTGAGAAGATAATCAGTAGCGGAGAAAGGGATCACTGCCGGATCATTAACAGGGTTCTCAAGGAGTATTTTGGAAAAACCATCGAGGATTGCAGAGAAATCATGGAACCGCTGAGAAATGCCAACAACATAGCAGAATTACTAAAGCGTACAGATAAGGAGATCTCATCACTAATTATCGGGTTAGGCGGAGGCTATGTGGAGCCGGGTCCTTCTGGCAATCTTTATCGCGGTAAAATCAGAGTTCTGCCTACGGGTAGAAACTTTTACCTCCTAGACCCAAGGACACTACCAACCAAGGCTGCATGGAGGGTAGGCATTAGATCGGCGGAGTTACTCATAGAGTACTACCGGGAGAAACACGGGCGTCTCCCAGAAACGATCGGGGAGGTGCTTTGGAGTATAGACGCATTCAAGGCTGATGGAGAGCAGTTGGCTCAGTTACTCTATCTGCTCGGTGTCGAGCCCGTTTGGGACGATGCTGGTAATGTCATCGACCTAAGGCCCATTCCATTAGAGAAGCTTGGTAGGCCCAGAATAGATGTTCTCGTCAGGATTAGCGGCATTATCAGAGATATCCTTCCAAATTACATCGAATTAATAGATAGGGCAGTATCTCTTGTAATAGGCCTTGACGAGCCTCCTGAAATGAACTATCCGAGGAAACACTACTTGGAAGACATTGAGAAGTTGGTGGAGCTGGGTTATAGTCGTGAAGAAGCAGTGGAGCATGCTAAATACAGGATCTACGGCTCACCCCCAGGAAGCTATGGTGCAGGAGTGAACCTAGCCGTTGAGGCATCTGCTTGGAAGGATCGTGAAGAGCTTGCAAAGATATGGATACAATGGAGTGGATACGCTTATACATGTAGAAAATACGGTGTAGAGTCACATGAACACCTGGCTCTAAGCCTTAAGCGAGTAGATATAGTTAACAGGAACCACGTCAGCGATGAGCATGACATATTCGGTTGTTGCTGCTACTTCTCTTATCACGGCGGCTTCTATAATGCGGCAAAAACATTGTCAGGTAGATCAGTAGAAGCAGTCACTGTCGATACCAGGAATACCTATAGGCTCAGGATAAGGGGTATGGATGAGGAGATCGAACGTATCTTAAGGGCTAAGCTCCTCAACGATCAGTGGATTGAGGAGATGAAGAAACACGGCTACCGTGGTGCGAATGAGTTCCAACGCAAAATACTGCATTTTTATGGCTGGGCCTCCGTGTCAGGCCTTGCCCGGGACTGGATGTTCAACAGAATAGCTGAGAAATACGTCCTAGATGAGAAGATGAGGCAGTGGTTCCTTAAACATAATAAGTGGGCTGTTGAAGAGATTACGAGGCGTTTGATCGAAGCTGCTCTACGAGGCGTATGGAAAGCACCGCCGGGAGTCCTCGAGAAACTTCGCAGGATATACTCTGAGATTGAGGGCTACTTGGAGGAAGATCTTGGTGGAGGAGAAGTGCAGGGGAGCTCGATTGATATCGTGTCATATATGGAGGTAGATGATTGGAGGAAGAAAATTGAGAAAATCGATAAAATATTGGGAAAGATATAGGTATGCCGCAGGTACACTAGTTGATGCAAAAAGGTGCAGATAATGAAGGAACATGTAAGAGTAACATTCTTTCCATTTACCGCAATAGTTGGCCTGGAAGAAGCAAAGACTGCTCTCCTAGCGGTTGCTGTGAACCCATTAATAGGCGGTGTCCTCCTGAGAGGAGATAAGGGAACTGGAAAGACGACCCTTGTAAGATCCCTTGCAAATCTTCTTCCAGAAATAAATATTGTAGCAGATTGTCCATTCAATTGTGATCCCGATAATCCGGCCTTAATGTGCGACAGTTGTTATAGAAGATGGAACAAGGGCGAGAAACTTCCCGTTAAGAGAAGAAAAATGCGTGTTGTGGATCTCCCACTCAGTGTTACGCC